>CAZBYU010000031.1:0-10132 GCA_964496235.1 uncultured Oscillospiraceae bacterium
CGCCATTTTCTCAACCTTTCTTTTTGTTAAACCGCTGTCTCTCCTCTTTCCTTACAGGGTGATACTCGCCGAGAACGTCAACCGTGTACTTTTCCAAGCTTTCTAGCGTCTTTATCCCGAGGCTTTTCACAGTATATGTATTATCATTGGTTATGCAAGTAATCGTTCCCGCCGCAATACCCGCACTTTTGAAATACAGCAAAGATTCTTTGGAAGAGAATGTCTCCGGCAATGTGCTTTCGGCAAAGCATTTTGTGAACTTTATCTCTTTTTTATGTCTTGCCTTAAACAAGTCGTTAGGATAAAGCGAGAACACAAAGTTTTCGTCACTCATCACTTTCCAGTCTGTATACGCCTTTCCTTGAACCACTGCACGATTCGGTAATTCAGCTTTCAAAGTATCTGCGACATAAATCGGAATCCAGTAGTACCCCTCACCCTCGACTTTGAACACATCTATGCGAACCATGGAGTCATTGTCGGCAATGCCGGTAGCATTTTGCACGGGAACGGAGAGCGTTGTCGGCTCCATGAGCTTAACCTTTGTAACGATATTGCCCGGCGTGCCGTCGCTTTTCGGCTTATAGAACGGTGCTTCAAACGCTTTTGCTCCGTCTCCGCCGAATTGCATTAAACGCGCTTTCAAGGCATTATACAGAAGCTTATCACTCGAGGGATTATAGTATCCCGCAATTTCCCCGGTTTTGTCGAGCTTCAACGCCGTCAAAGGACGCTTTGCAATCGCATATCCCTCATCAAGTGCTTTCGCACTTTTCACCGTGTCCTTATGCGCCGCTCCGGTAACCTTGCGCGAGGGCATACGCGAGACAAACAGCTGCTTGACGTGCGGTGCGTCCTCGTCCATATAGAAGGGCAGTTTGAGGTTTGCGATCTCGCGCGACGGGTCATTTGCAAGACGCGCTTCAAGCTCTTTTCTGAACCAAGGCCATGGGTACGGAAATTCCTGCTTTATCTCGCCGGTATTCTGGTCGACAAGCAAGCTCCCGCTCTCGGTGGGCATATAGTGGCTTTCATGCCAGTTGACATACCTGCTCACCTTTTGAATAAGCCCATCGGTCACACACGCGATGACTACCGCATCCACGGCATGATGCCTGTCTCCGTCCTCACGAACCTTGCTTATACCCCAACGCTTACGCATATAATCCGTCACCGCGCCGTTTACAGCCGTGACGCGCTTTTTGCGGCGAATTGAGGGGGCAAAGTCAAGATTATCGTTTATGTAATTCAAGAGGAAGCTTGACATGAACTTGGTATCCTGCAAGTTGCGCTCTTTCCAGCCTTGTCTCTCTTCGGCGGTCAGTACCTCTTTGAGCAAAAGCTTCCGCTTTTGATAATCGCGGACGCTTGCATTAACCCATACGATGAAATTATCCCTGCGTTCGCCTTTCAGGTATTCGAGCGGCAAGCGGTTTCCCTTGTTGCGGTTTTCCTCGGTCAACACAAGCACTTTATTGACATAGCGATCATCAAAGCTGATACTGTATGGCACAATATGGTCAACCTCGGCATAATTCGGCTCAAACAGGCGTTCAAATGTCAGCGTTCGCTGGGAGTAGGCACACACGCCGCCCTGCTCGTTATAAAGCTTAAGCTTGACAAGATCAAGCCCGGAAGGCGCACCGGCTTTATACTCGGAGATCTGGTTGAAAAGCTTTTCGTTCTTGCTTTTATTCTCGTCCTGTTGCTTTTTTATCTTGTTACGCTCGGCAAAGTCTTTCGACATATCTCTTGCAAGCTCTATGTTGATATACACCGGGCTTTGTCCGTAGCGGCGTATAATGGCGTTAACGACTTTTATCGTCTGTGAGATAGCGCGGCGCACAACAGGGCTTGTCACCTCATGGCAGTCATCGTCCAGAGGTGGGAGATACATCTGTCTGCCGTCTTTACTGTGACCACGGAAGTCATACCCGGCGGTGGTACACGCGTCCGAATAGTTCATGCCTTTTTCAAGGAAAGGTATTATTTTGTCGCAGGCTTTGACAGAAAGATGTCCGAACTTTGAAAAACTGAGCGATTCAAGGGCGGCAATGTCGCAGGGTTCTATGCCCACCGCCGCAAGAGCAGGCTCTATCTTCGCCGAAGTCTTGTACGTGGACAAAATGCGCCCTATCTCGTTTCTTTGTGCAACCGTCAACAGGGCAAAACGCCCCTTGCCCACTCCGTCAACCGCACGGCGCATAGCGTGGTACGCTTTCATGCAGGGGATTTTTTCTTTTTTCTCTATCTCCTCAACAGTCTTGTCCGAGGTATAGCGAAGCATGTTAAACCGCACACTGTCACTCAAGGCGAGTTCTTTACGAATTTTGGCATAGGTGAGTGTGTCCGTCTTGTGGGCAAGAGCGACAAGCGCGTTGCGTTGTGCGTCGGAAAACGCGGCGTTCTCTCTGCCGTCTATTAGGCGGATATGATTAAGCTTTTCCAAAAGAGTGAAATACTCAAAAGAATATGACGCTTTAGGGGCGCGGGGTTCATCGGGTTCAAAGCCGCACTTACCTATCATGCGCTCAATCTGATTGCCACCGTATGGGCTGTTGCCGCCCGGTCCTTCGTCAAAGGAACGCTGGCTCAAAAGGATCTCCATGTAAGAGCTTTCAAGCTCCACCGTGGCATAATCCGCGCCGAGCTTACGCTGGGCGGCGAAGATCATATGCACTTCGTCCTCGGTCATGGTACGCATTACGGTGGAGATATAATTGCCGCCCTTATTGCGTTTATGCTCTTGAAACTCCGGGTCTTTCAGGAACATCTCGCCGACGGTACGATAGCCGCCCTTTTCCATTCTGCGCTTATTCTCGTTCACGGCTTCCAAGAGCTTGCCGTCATCGCCCTCTGCCTCGCCCTTTCGGTTTGAACGGAAGCCGCGTCTCTGTGCAAGATGAAGCATAATGCGGGCAAGTTCCTCGCGCGTGACGCGCTCATCAAGTGCGCGGACACGCAGAGCATAGATATCCTCCAGCTGTCCATCATAAAGCATTTCGAGCGCAGTGGTATCAAGCAAACCTTGATTCACGATCAGCCACTTGATACGCTCTTTTCTGTGGCGGCGGCGGCGCAGTCTGCGCCTTGCACTGCGTGCTTCTCGGCGCGGTGCGGCAAGCGAAGCACCGGTCTTCGGTTGTTCGGCTGTCGTAAAAATGCGCGAGCCGAAGTCAAGAATACCGCAGGGGTTTTCTTCGCTGTCCAATGCCAAAGCCGCCCAGCCTACAGACGCAATGCCAATATCCAGACCTATCGCGTATTGGTGCATTGTATTCCCACCCATATAAGTATTTATATCTGATACTTCATCACAAGCTCGGATAGAGATAATGCCCCGCACGAGGCGAGGCATTAGAGCTCTTCGGTTTACTACCTTATCATAGTAACCTAGATAGTTCTTGGTATGGTATAAAGAACTGTGATTATAATAATACAATTACCGACATTTGTCAAGTATTTTCTTGCTAATATTTACCCTATCCGGGGGTACTTCTCTATTGCAGCGGTGACCATTTCCTCAAGTAGCTCGGTATAGCTGTCGACAAGAGGGTCAATGTCATCTTTCATGCGCCCCCAGATGAAGCGGAGGAACAGCCCGGCAAAGGAGAAGCGGCAGACATCTGCAATACCGCGCAGTTTTTCCTCCGGAACGCTGTATTTTTCCGCATACGCACAGATGCAACGGTAAAACACGTCATCGCTGAGCGTGAAAACAAAGCGTTCTACTCTGTCGCGAGAGATGGAATTGAAAATATGATAAATAATATTTGAACGCTCCTCGCATTCATGCAGGAAGTCCTTCATCGCCTTCTTCCAGTCATAATAAGGCGGCTTGTCACCGACAAAGCGGTCAAGTTCCCCACGAATCCAGACGTTCAGAAGATTATAAATGTCGCTATAATGATAATAAAAGGTGTTGGAGCTTATCTCACAGCGGCGGACAAGTGCCGAAACCGTAATCTTATCAAACGGCATTTCCTCGAGCATTCGCTCAAAGGTGGATAGTATTGCCTTTTGCGTATACTGTGCCATAAAACAGCCTCCCCCATTTTTCTTTTTACATGCTGTTTTATACACCTTATTGGTAAACTCACAATCAACTCAATCTCAACTATAATTGATTAACTTCGCGTTTTTGCCCCAAATTCGCACAGTTTGCGAATGCGCCCGCAAATATTGCGGGCGCATTCGGCTCTATGGCAGATTGAGATTATGTGGGTATTATTACAGATTGCTCCGTGAACTGTCGGCACGAGCTTGAAGAAAGTTACCTATCTCGGTAATGCACAAAAGCGTGAGTATAAGGAACGCGCCGGGGATCGCAATGATCCACCATGCGTCGGTCATGAGTGCCTTTTCCGCAAGAGACAGCATACTCCCCCATGAGATTACCTCCAGCGGCAGACCGATACCCATAAAGCTGAGCGTGGATTCGGCAACTATCGCACTGCGTACATTCATCACGACCATGAACATTATGGAGGAGAAAAAATTCGGAGCGAGGTGGCGAATGAGATTGTGGAAGAAGCCGCCGCCCATGCACTTTGCGGCGATAATATACTCACTGTGGCGAAGGCGGCGTACCTCGGTACGCACGACCTTGGCGATCCCCGTCCAGCCGGTGAGACCGATGACGAGAGCAATGCTGAGTGCGCCGGGCTTGTCGAGAATTGCCTGTAGCAGGACAACAAGCAACAGCCCGGGAACGCTGAGGAATATTTCCGTGGCACGCATCAAAAGCGTGTCTACCCACTCGGGCGCAGTGCCGCTGACCGCGCCGAAGACGACGGCAACGACAGTGGATATTAGCGTGGAGACAAGACCGATGAAGAGCGAGACGCGCCCACCGTACCATATCATAGAGAATATATCACGCCCCATGGTGTCCGTGCCGAAGAGATACTCGCGACACGGCGCGACGGCACAGCTTTGAAGCTCCATATACGTGGGGTCTTTCGTCATAACAGCCTCGGCAAATAGACAGGCGAGCATTATAATCGCGAGTATAACTAACGCGGCTATGGGCTTTCCCGCAAGGGGGTTGTGCTTTTTCGCTATAGAAGGCGGTGCTGGGCGTATGCCGACGATTTCAAATTTATCCGTCACAGGACAGTCACCTCCGCGTTCTCAACCATCTCCTGTGCGCGAAGACGCGGGTCTATGCGCTCGTTTATTACTCGGGCAATGATATTGCAAAGGATAACGACAACGCCGGATATCATACACAGCAACATGAGGAGATTATAATCCTTATACCGCGCACTCTCATACGAGAGTGTTCCCAGACCGGGGTAAGAAAACACCGCCTCGACAATATACGTTCCACCGAGAATATGCGGCACAGAGATCGCCATAAGACTCAAATACGCGGGCAAGGCATTACGCAGGCAATGGCGAAACATCACCTTACGCTTTGAAAGACCGTAGGACTTGGCGAGAAGCACATAGTCCGCACGAACCTCGTCAAGAAGACGATTGCGGACAAGATAGGCATAGTACCAAAGGTGAGAAAGGACAACCACTGACATCGGCAAAATAAGGTGGACAACGCGATCCGCAATATCTCCCTTTTTGCCGACACAGTACGCCCCGGAGCTTGGAAGCAGACGCAGGGTCATAGCGAAGACGAGAATCAACACAAGCGAGAGCCAAAACTCAGGAATACAGCTTGTCACCGTACCGAGCTTACAGAGGACTCTGTCGAGCCATCGGTCTTCAAACCATGCACACAGCACGCCGAGCAACAGCGACAGCACAAAAACAAGCGCGAAGCCTATCCCGCCGAGTATCAAAGTATTGCCGACACGCGAGCCTATGACCTCAATAACGTCCATTTTATATTTATACGAAATACCGAAGTCACCGTGCGCGGCATTCTGCAACCAGCGAACATACTGCAGATAAATCGGCTCATTCAGCCCCAGACGCTCCTCTGCCTGTTCACGCTCGGTCGGGGTCATTTTCTCTACACGGTCACCGTAATACGACACAAGCGGGTCGCCCGGCGCGAGACGCGACACGTAAAACACCGCCAAAGACAGCACGATCACGCTCAATAGAAAGGCAAGCACCTTTTTGCCGTAATACAAGGCGCGGTTTTGTATATTCAACATTCTTGCCTCCTATTGCAGTACGAAATGCCCGCTCTCTACCTCACA
Source organism: uncultured Oscillospiraceae bacterium (assembly GCA_964496235.1). GTDB lineage: Bacteria > Bacillota > Clostridia > Oscillospirales > Oscillospiraceae > Limivicinus. The sequence continues at coordinate 6,165 of CAZBYU010000031.1, forward strand.
CAAATCACCGTCAAGGGGAAAATGCACAGACGAAAAATCCGGCACGGTACGCGCCCGCTCCAAACGCGGGTCGGGAATGGGGATCGCGGAAAGAAGAGCCTTTGTATAAGGGTGCATGGGCGAGACATAAAGCTCGCGCGTAGGTGCAAGCTCAACGAGCTTGCCGTGATACATCACACCAACGCGGTCACACAAGAATTCTACCATTGCCAAGTCATGCGCGATGAAAAGGATAGAAAAACCATGCTCGCGCTGAAGATGGCGAAAAAGGTTGACTATCTGCGCCTGAATAGACACATCAAGCGAGGCTATAGGCTCATCGGCAACGAGAAGCTGTGGCTCCATTGCAAGGGCGCGGGCAATCGCCACGCGCTGACGCTGTCCGCCCGACAGCTCTCCGGGGTATTTATCGAGATACACCGGCTCCATGCCGACATAGTGCAGTTGAAACTCCGCCTCAGCGCGGTACGAGCCGCGCGGCGGCGCGATGTGGTTAATCCGCATAGGTTCTGATATTATGTCAACCACACGCATGCGCTGATCAAGACTGCTGTTTGAATCCTGAAAGATAATCTGGCGAGAGGTCTGCAAGAAACGCCTATTGGCGCGAAAGGCAACTTTATCAAGTGTGTCAATGCCGCTGTAGATTATATCACCAGAGGTGGGCTTGTAAACGTTCATCACGCAACGCGCCACGGTGGACTTACCCGAGCCGGATTCACCCACGAGACCGAAAATCTCCCCGCGTTGAATTGAAAAGGACACATCGTCCACCGCCTTGACGGCAAGCTTCTTCGTCAAAGGGAAGGAATGCGTCAAATGCCGCACGTCGAGCAACACTTCATCGGACATATTGCGTTTCTCCTTTCCCGGTGATTTTCGGTGCGCGTTCGTCAAGAAGCCATGTAGCGGCAAAATGTGACTCGCTTATTCGGAACATCGGCGGCTCTTCCTCATAATCAATGGCGAGGGCATACTCATTGCGCCATGCAAAGGCATCACCCTTTGGCGGGTCAATGAGCGAGGGGGGCATACCGGGCAGTTGAGGAAGACTGTCCTTTCCACGCGAAAGCGCGGGCAACGAGCGCAAAAGACCCTGAGTATACGGGTGGCGGGCATCATAAAATATGTCCTCGACCGTGCCTATCTCGACGATCTTGCCCGCGTACATGACCGCGACGCGATCCGCCACACGCGCCACAACGCCGAGGTCGTGTGTGACAAAAACAGTGGCGGTGTTGAGCTTGCGCTGTATATCCCGCAAAAGCTCGAGTATCTGCGCTTGTATGGTGACATCGAGAGCAGTGGTCGGCTCATCGGCAAACAGAATGCGCGGCTCACCCGCGAGCGCGATGGCCATCACAGTGCGTTGGCACATGCCACCGGAAAAGTTATAGGGGTAGAGGCGCATACGCTCCTCCGCTCGGTCTATGCCGACGAGGGTCATAAGCTCGATAACACGGCGGCGTACCTCGTCCTTAGCCAGCTTCGGACTATGCGTCAACACAGCCTCGGCGATTTGCGTCCCGACGGTCATAGTAGGGTCAAGGGCAGTCATGGGATCCTGAAACACCATGGAAAAGAGCTTGCCGCGCAGGGCGCACATGTCCTTTTCGCGCAAGTCGGTTATATCTTTGCCCTCTATGCTCACACTGCCGGATTCGATTTCAGCCGTATGTGGGAGAAGACGCATTATGCTTTTGCAAAGAACGCTCTTTCCGCACCCGGATTCGCCGACAACGGCAAGAACTTCACCCTCACAGAGGGTGAAGCTCACGCCACGAACTGCCTGCACCTTACCTGCAGGTGTGTCAAAGCTGACGGTTAGATTGTCCACTTTCAAAAGCTCGTTCATGCCGAAACTCCGTTTCAGACGCGTGGAAGCACCGCGCGTTTTTCGTATTTATTCGATAGTCCAGTCTTTAATATTGTAGAATATACCCACGCCGTGATGACCGAGAACAGTGTCCGGTGTGATGCCCTTTATCCCGCTGTCGGCAACATAGTTTGCATCAAGATAGCAGATAAACGTATACGCCGGGTCTTGGGCAAGCTCCTGTAAAAACTCGGCATAATACTCGCGCCGCTCGTCATCACTGTCAGCGCGGCGGGCAAGCGTGAGATATTCGTCCACGGCAGGGTTTGAATACGCGGAGTAGTTTGCGCCCTTATCAGTACCGAAGACCTTATAGGTGTGGTCATCCGCGTCAAAGGGGCTGCCCCAACCGATGAGGCATGACATCTGTCCACCCCAATCCATCTGTGCGGGAATCTCAACCGTGCAGTTTATGCCGACCTCTCTCAGCTGCTGTGCGGCAGCCTGCGCTATATCCAATCTATCCTGCTCCCCTGCCATGACGCTGATAACAAAACCGATCTCCTCGCCGTTTCTCTCATAGAAGCCGTTAGTACCCATTGTGCAACCGACACTTTCAAGAAGCTCCTTGGACTTTACGGGGTCGTAATCATAGGTTACAAGTTCATTGTCGTTATAGATATTGCGGTCAAGCGGACCGTGTGCGGGCATGCCCTGCCCCAAAAGAACCGCGTCAATGATCGCCTGTCTGTCAATCGCATAGGATATTGCGGGGATAATGTCACGGTTTCGCGCCCAATAATCGTTGCGGAAGTTAAAAAGTATTCCTCGGTAGTCGGCAGTGATCATATCATAGCAGGTAAAGCCGGACTTGTCGGAAAAATTGCGGGCATTTTTCGGGTCGAGAAGTGCGAGATCAAGCTCACCGGATTCAAGCTGTATCGCCTGTGCGTTATCATCGGGAACTATCTTGAATATAACCGTTTTAATATTCGGTTCACCGAGAAAGTAATCGTCATTCGCGGTCATGATAATGGACTGACCGACATCCCACTCTGCAAGCTTATATGGTCCTGTACCAATGGGTGCGCGGAAGAATGAAGCTGTCTGCATATCCTCGCCGTTCAAAAGGTGTTCGGGCAATATCGCCATGGTCATATAGTCCAGAAACGCCGCATTCGGCGCGTCAAGTGTGAAGGCAACCGTCAAATCGTCAATGACGTTTATGCTGACAACGTCTTCGTAGTTCGGCGCGTTTTCCGAGCCGTTGTCGGGGTCGATTATGGCGTCAATGGTGAATTTGACATCATCGGCGGTAAACGCCTCGCCGTCATGCCAAAGGACATTCTCGCGGAGATGAAAGGTGTAGGTGAATGTATCCTCGTCATAATCCCAGCTCTCGGCAAGAGCGGGAACGACGTTGTTGTCACCGTCGTGCGCGGTAAGCCCGTCGAAAAGGAGGAGGTTGATTTCACAATGCTCATCCATGGCGGGGTTAATGCGAGTATAATCGCCAGAGCCGTAAACCAAGGTACTCTCCACTGCCTTACCGTCAACATCGACGGTAGTGCCGCAAGCGGCAAGCGACATAAAAGAAGCAAGTATAAGCGAGGCTGTGAGCAATTTCTTTATTGTCTTCATTCTTTATCTCCTTTTCGGGGATTTCACTTTGCTGATTATATAGTAAAACTCTCGCTTGCGTAAGCCCCCCCGGGGGATAAAAATTCACATAAAGCGCAGTGTTCGGCAAAGCGGACAGGTTAATTATTTATCCTTGCCATTAACCTGTTTGCGTGTTAAAATATTTTGTCATATAATAAAGATAATAAGCAATTAATAAGCAATATCGCGTTGCCGCAGTGCAACACAAAAAGAGAAAGGGCGGTGAGCTTGATGGTCGAATATGAAGAGATGGAAAATATAATGGACTATGAGACCATACAGGAAAAACGCTCCGACGAGTTGATGGAGCTTCTCGACAGGCGAGACATGAAGCAGCTTCAGCGGCGCATGGAGGACATGAAGGAATTCGACGTTGCCGAGTTTCTTTCGGAGTTGGATGATAACAGAATGCCTATGGTGTTCCGATTACTGTCCAAAGAGACCGCCGCAGAGGTTTTCGCCAATTTCGACGCGCCGGAGCAGGAGGAGA
>CAZBYU010000032.1:0-9818 GCA_964496235.1 uncultured Oscillospiraceae bacterium
GCTCGAACTGGATTCTCGATGTTGACGCGGTCATCATCGCCATCGGCACAAGCCCGAACCCGCTGATTCGCAACACCACCGAGGGCTTGACTTTCACCCGCAAGGGCGGCATAGAAGCCGACGAGGGCGGCAAGACCGCGCGTGAAGGCGTTTTCGCCGGCGGTGATGCCGTCACAGGCTCTGCCACTGTTATCCTCGCCATGGGCGCGGGCAAAGCCGGCGCAAAGAGCATCGACGAGTATATTAAGAGCAAGAAGTAATAAATTACATATACGACAATAATAAAGAGGTAGGTTGCAGAGTTAAAATCTGCAACCTACCTCTCTTAATCTTAATCTCATCTCTTTGCCGGGATAATCTCTATCCAGTATCCGTCGGGGTCTTCTATGAAGTATATCCCCATCTCGGGGTTTTCAAAGCATATACAGCCCATCTCGGCGTGCTTTTCGTGTGCGGCGGTGTAATCCTCCGCTTTCAGCGCGAGGTGGAATTCCTGCTCACCGAGGTCATACGGCGTGTCGTGGTCGCGTAGCCACGTCAGCTCCAGCCGAAAATCCGTCTTACCATCACCGAGGAAAATTATCTTGTATCTTCCGTCAGTCGCATTTTTCTCACGCACCGGCGTAAGCCCCAGCGCGTCTTTATAAAAATTCAGACTGCGCTCCATGTCGAAAACATTGAAGTTGAAGTGGTTGAATGAAAACATAGTGTACTCCCCAAGAAAATAGAATGAAATATATGCTTTCAAAAAACGCCCTGCATATGCAGGGCGTTTGATGCTGTGCGTCTGTATCAGCCCTGTGCGGCGGCAAGCGCGGGGGCGGTGTCCTCGCCCTGTGCCTCGCTCGGCTGACCTACCAGCTCTTCGGGAATGAATATGCGGTGGTTCTGCTCGGACAGGCTGACGAACGCGTTGTTCTCGTCAATCACTATTTCGAGGTTGTAGTCATAGCTGCCGTCGTTGAATTTGAGCGTAGTGGCACTTGTCATGACCCACGTAAGTGCAAATTCGGTGCCGTCATAGTTCTCCACGCCCGTGCCGTCGGCTTTGAGAATAAGGGTGTTGGAGGGGTTGCTCTGCTCGGCAAGCTGTCTGCCGACGAAAAGCTCCTGTATGACCTCGGGGTCACCGCGGACATACCAGGTGTCGTTTTTATAATCATACGCCTTGAAATCGTCGACAAAAACGATGTCTATGCCGCTTTCGTCCTTAGAGGTCTCCTCGTCATAGAGATGGTTGTCCTCTGTCATCGCGCAAACTACGGTCTTCACGACCTCGCCCGCTTCGACTTTGACATAGACCATGCCGATGGAGGAGTTGTCAGCCGGCTCAAAATAGATGTAATCATTCCCGCGTACACCGTTGGCGTACCATGCATCACCGGTGTGAACGCCGTTGAGTGCCTGACCGATGTTTATCATGGAGGGGTTGAGGTTTGCGGCAGGCTCAAGCTTGCTCACGTCGGCAATGGTCTCGCCTTCGGTTTCGGCGAGAGTGCCGGAGCCGACAGTACCGGGGTCGGCTGTGGCGGGTGCGTCATTGCCGCAGGCGGCGAGATTCAGCATCATCACCGCAACAAGCACCAGCAGCAAAATAGAGATGTATTTTTTCATTTATATGCTCTCCTTTCGGTTTGCGTACTGTATATACTGATATGATAATACCACACTTAACCGCAATATGGAACTCTTTTTCGCAAATTTACATAATATTTTTATTTCTTCACACAATGTCCGCCGATATATACGCGCTTGAGATTGAAATCCTCGTCGAGAACAAGGAAATCGGCGTACTTGCCCTTGTCGAGAGAGCCGATGGAGTCAAAACAGCCTATCGCGCGTGCGGGAGCTTCGGTGAGTGCGTATATCGCGTCCTCGGGTGAAAGACCGAAGGCTATCACGTTTTTCAGCTCCTGTGCAAGGTTAGTGGAAGAGCCGGCTATTGTGCCGTCAAGCAACGTGGCTTTTCCGTTTGTCATCACTATGGGCTGTCCGCCAAGCTCATATTCGCCGTCCGGCATGCCCGCACAGCGCAGAGAATCGCTGATAATAACAAGCTTTTTACCGAACATGCGGTACACCGCGTTTATCACTGCGGGGTGAATATGCATTCCGTCGCATATAAGCTCCACCGTCGCACCTGCCATCAGTGCCGCGCCGACAAGACCGGGCTTTCTGTGGTGTAGCGGCTCCATGCCGTTGAAAAGGTGAGTGGTGTGGCTTGCGCCCGCCTCAAAGCCGGCCATTGCCTGCTCATAGTTTGCCGTGCTGTGACCGAGGGAGACGGTGCAGTGCTTGGCGGCGTGTGCGATAAATTCGAGTGCGCCGTCGATCTCCGGTGCAACGGTGATAAGCCGCACCGCGCCGCCGGAGGCTTCGTTTATCCTGTCGAACATCGCGCAGTCGGGTGCGTGGAGATTGTCGGGGTTTTGTGCGCCGCGCTTGGCGTAGGATATGAACGGTCCTTCAAGGTGTATTCCCGCGATACGTGCGCCGTCTTCGCCGCGCTTGAAATCGCGCACGCAGTTTGCCGCGCGGATAAGCTCCGGCTCTTTGAGGGTCATGGTCGTCGGGCAAAAGCTGGTCACGCCGTTTTGGGCGTAATAGGCGCTGAGCACCTGCAGGCCGTCGGCGTCGCCGTCGCTTGCGTCCGCGCCCATTGCGCCGTGGGAGTGGACATCGACAAAGCCGGGCACGATGTATCCGCCGCCCAGATCCTCCCCGCCGTAGCCGTCAAAGCCGCGTATGACCTCGTCGAATTCAAGGCCACCCGTGACGAATTCGCCGTTCAGATAAATTTTCGCGTTGCAAAGCTTCATTTCATTTTCCCCCTGTGATTTTAATTAAAAATGTATTTTTCAATCCCCGCTGCGACGCCCGCTTCGTCATTGGACAGCGTCATCACGTCGGCGGCGCGCTTGGTGGAGTCGAGCGCGTTTGCCATTGCTATGCCCAGCCCCGCCACGCGCAGCATGTCGTCGTCATTCGAGCTGTCGCCGAAGGCGGCGCACTGCGCCGTGTCTATGCCCAGCGCGCGGCACAGCGCGGCAAGGCCGTTGCCCTTTCCGGCGGCGCGGCTGTTGACCTCAATGTTATTTGAGACGGAAGTTGAGAACAAAAGTTCCGGGAAAAGGCGCGGCAGACGCGAAAGCTCGCGCGCCCTCAGCTCCATGTCGGCAAAGTATACCTGAAGCTTCTGCACGCTCTCGCCCTTTTCGCTCAGATACTCCTTCAAATCGCGCACCGGGGTACGCAGAGTCTTTACAAGGCGCAGTATACCGGGGTCGAAAACATAGCTTTCGGCGTTATTGTACATTGTCTGCGTCATGTATCCGAAGTTATCCTGATAACAGTCGTACATCACAGGGAGCTTGTCCATCTCCGTGTAAAAGTCAAGCGCGTCATCAAGCGGAACGTTTGCCTCGTGTATCACTTTCTCTTCGCGTGCGTCGTAAACATACGCACCGTTTATGCATATGTAGTAGCGCATGAACGGCAGTGAGCGAAGCTCCTCCGGTATGCCATCATATATGCGCCCCGTGGCGGGTACGGGCATTATCCCGCACTCGGCGGCGGCGGCAAGGGCGTCGATGTTCCTCGACGGAACGCGCTTTTTGCTGTCGAGAAACGTGCCGTCCAGGTCAAACGCAATGAGCTTGCAGTCCAACGCGGTTTCCTCCGATAGTTTGTCTCAAAATCAATTATTTCACACATCTATGATTATGCCGCAAAAATCTCTCTTTGGCAAGAGCATTTTTGCGGTTGCGTAAACTTCCGGGCAAGTGTATAATGGAAATAATGAAAAATGAGGAGGCTGACGCAATGACGCTTCAGGAAAAAGCAGCCCACCTTCGGCTGGATATCATTAATATGCTCTATGAGGCCAAGTCCGGACACCCGGGCGGCTCTCTTTCGTGCTTGGATACCCTCATCGCGCTTTATTACAATGTGATGAACGTTGACCCCGCCGACCCGCATTGGGATAACAGAGACCGCTTCGTACTCAGTAAGGGTCACTGCGCTCCGGCGTTGTATGCGGTGCTTGCGGATAAGGGCTATTTCGACAAGGCGGAGCTTAACACGCTCCGTAAGCTGGGAAGCTATTTGCAGGGTCACCCCGACATGCGTAAGACCCCCGGTGTCGACGCGAATACAGGCTCTCTCGGTCAGGGCATATCCATTGCCATGGGCATGGCTCTTGCGGCAAAGCACGGCAAAAAGGACTATCATGTGTATACCCTCGTCGGTGACGGCGAGTGTCAGGAGGGGCTTGTGTGGGAAGCCGCCATGGCCGCCGCGCACTATAAGCTTGATAATTTTACCGTCATTCTCGACCATAACGGTCTTCAAATAGACGGCAAAAATGACGATGTCATGTCTCTCGGTGATATCTGTGCGAAATTCAAGGCGTTCGGGTTTGATGTCATCTCGGTCGATGGACATGATATTGATGCCGTGACAGCCGCACTTAAAGCCGTGCACACCCCCGGCTGTCCTAAGTTTGTCTGCTGTGAGACCGTCAAGGGCAAGGGCGTGTCGTTTATGGAGAATAACGCCTCATGGCACGGCTCTACCATAAAGACCGCCGACTATGAGATAGCAAAAAAGGAACTGGAGGCTGCGATAAATGGGTAAATCGACAAGAGAAGCCTACGGTGAGGCGTTGACCGCGCTTGCCGTGGAAAATAAAAAAATCGTCGTCATGGACGCAGATCTAGCCGGGGCAACAAAAACAGGCACATTCAAGAAGGCTTTTCCCGACAGGTTTTACGATTTCGGCATTGCCGAGGCGGATATGATATGCGCCGCCGCGGGCTTTGCCTTCTCCGGGTACGTTCCCTTTGCCAGCACCTTCGCCATGTTCGGCGCGGGTCGCGCCTTTGAGCAGATACGAAACTCCGTCGCCTATCCCGGGGCGAATGTGAAGCTCGCCTTCACCCACGCAGGGCTGAGTGTCGGAGAGGACGGCGGCTCGCATCAGGCTCTCGAGGATATCGCACTTATGCGTGAGCTTCCGGGCGTTACGGTGTTTTCACCCTGTGATGCTACGGAGACGGCAAAGGCGGTAAAGGCGGCGGTGGAGATAGAAGGACCTGTGTATATCCGCTTGACCCGCCCCGGTTCGGACGATGTCACGGATGAATCTACGCCCTTTGTACCCGGCAAGGCGGTCATATTGCGTGAGGGCAAGGACGCCGCCATATTTGCCACAGGTCTCATGGTCACACGCGCTCTGCAAGCTGCGGAGCTTTTGGCACATGACGGCATAGACACCGCCGTTGTCAACTTCCACACGATAAAGCCGATTGATGAAGAGTGTGTCCTTTCTTATAATTCCGCTGTTCGCGCCATTGTCACGGCAGAGGATCACTTCGTCACCGGAGGTCTCGGCTCTGCCGTCGCGGAGCTTATTGCCGGCAAGCCCGGCGCAAGGTTTGACCGCGTCGGCGTACAGGATAAGTTCGGTCAGTCCGGCTCACCTGAGATGCTTTATGAAGCCTACGGTCTCACCCCCGAAACCATTGCAAAAAAAGTCAAAGCACTGGTGTGAAACAAGTGTTTTACATGGATATAAGAAAGACTCGCCGTTTGACGAGACTTTCTTATATTCTATACTATCTACTTCACTCACAATCGAATATTGCTTTTTTCTCCACATACTGTCCGAATTCGCTCTTCCAGCGTTTGTGTACCGTAGAGGTATCCCATGCGGGGAGCGCGTCCTTCGGCATATGCACCACGATCATCAGGTCGTATCTGTTATCGCGCTCAACACAGTTTTCAAAAAAGGCATAGCCGTAAACCCCGGCGGGAACGGTCTCTTCGACGAAAAGTGCCTTCACCTTGCCGATAAGTGCGGTTTTGTCCGTGACCTCCGGTGTGAACTTTACAATGATATGATGCTTCATATATCCCTCTTTCCGCCGTGCATATGCACGGCACTTTTTTATACTTACGTATCTGCGTTCGGCTTACTCGCCGTCGCGCAGGAAATCCCCGTGCACGCCGCCGGATTTGGATATCAGGCGAATATCGGAGATAACCATGTCGCGCTGTACGGCCTTGCACATGTCGTAAACGGTCAACGCCGCTGTGCTGACAGCGGTCAGTGCTTCCATCTCCACGCCTGTGCGACCGGAACATGATACGCTTGCACGTATTTCAACGCTTTTGCGTACTTCATCAAGGGTAAGCGTAAGGTCGATCCCGCTTGTAAACACCGCGTGACACATCGGGATAAGCTCGCTTGTCCTCTTTGCACCCATTATGCCGGCAATCTGCGCCACGGTCAGCACATCACCCTTTTTTACCCCGCCGCTTTTAATAAGCGCGAAAGTCTCGTCATTTACAAGCACACGACCCGCGGCAACGGCGGTGCGCTCGCTCTCGGGCTTCGCGCCGACATCTACCATCTTTGCCCGTCCCTGCTCGTTGAAATGAGTGAAATCCTGCATTTTGTCCGCTCCTTCGCGCCTTTTTTATCCTGCTCAATTATATTCTCCCGCATGCGCCAAGTCAACAGCCGTCTGCCCATTTATCCGCGCAAACAATTCTTTTTCCACCGCACCGACTGACACACTTCTTTGAAATGCACATATATAATGGGCATAAACTTATGTAAACTTACGGAGGCTCGGAGATGTCAAATGTGGGATTGGGTAAGCTCGCCGCGCTCGCGGGCTACAGTGCGCCGCGGCGCATTGACCCGCGCTTTTATATGGCGGCGCGGTGTGCGGTGTACATGGGGCTGGGTATGCTCATGTCGTGTGCGAGGGTGCTGTCCGGTGGCGCACCGTTCGGCATGGCAATGGTGGCATGCTCCGGTGCGGGGCTGAGCGGGGTGTGTGCGCTTTGCGGTGCGTCACTCGGCTATGTTCTCGGCGGCGGGATAGAGTGGGGAATACGATATGTTGCCGCCTCTGTGCTGGTTTACACCATTTCATTTATATTTCAAGAGGTTTCCGTATATAAAAGTGATTATTTCATGCCGTGCGCGGCGGGGTTCGTGTCTGCTTTGACCGGCTTTCTCGGCAGCTTTTATGATGCGGTTGGCGCAATGGAGCTGTATGGTGCGCTTATTCTGGAGAGTTCGCTTGCCTTCGGCGGGGCATATTTCTTCCGCGAGGCGTTGAGCAACACCCTCTGCACCACACAGGCGCAGGAGCTGAGACATGGTGCGTCTACGCTTATCATGGTTGCCTGTGCGCTCATAAGCTTTGCGCGTGTGACGGTTTTTAACGATGTGTCCGTCGGACGTGCCGCGGCAATGATCGCAGTGATGGCATCGGCAATGAAGGGCGGAATGCTGACCGGTGCGACGGTCGGCACGGTGCTCGGTCTTGCGATGGATCTCTCGCACGTGTCCGGCGCGTATTATACCATGGCTTATGCCTTTGCCGGTCTGCTCTCGGGCGTGTTCGGCAAGCACGGGCGTGTGATATTCACGCTGTCCTTCCTGCTTGCTTCTGCGTTGGCAAGCCTGTGCGAGTGGGAGGAGGGCGCGTTATTTGCGACGATGTTCGAGACAGGTTGCGCCGCGCTTGTGTTCATGCTTTTGCCGGGAGCTTGGGTCACCCAACTCGCGCTAATGCGGCAATATGCAGACCGCGGGCGCGGTGAAAGCTCCCTGCGGCAATTTGTGGCGGGGCGTGTAATGAACCTGAGCGAGGCTTACGCGGAGCTTTACGAAACCGTTCGCAAAAACGTCGAAGAGCCGTACAACGATGAAAATATAGCACGGGTGTTTGACCGCGCGGCGGACGAGGTTTGCGTCAAATGCAGGTATAAAAACCGCTGTTGGAACACTGAGTATATGGATACGCTCTCTGCCATGAACGATGCGACCGAGGCTATGACCGAGCATGGAACGCTCACCTCCGCCGATCTCCCCGGCTATTTTCGCGAGCGGTGCGACGGTCTTCCGGCGTTTATCGCGGCGGTCAACGGCGAACTACGCTCTCTCAGCTATCGCCGTGAGCTTCGCGTGCATTTGAAAGAAAACCGAAATGTCGCGTGGACGCTGTATAGCGACGTGTCCGGTGTGCTTCACCGTGTCGCGAGCGAGCTTGGCAGTCTCAACGGCTCAGACCCCGCGGCGGAACGCCGCTTGGTGCGCTATCTGCAAAGCCTCGATGTTGACGCGGATGCGGCGGTGTACAGAGATGCGAGTGGGCGAGTGCGTGTTATGATAGAGAGCGGGCGGCTTGCACCGTTGACGAAGCACCACGGGTATTTGGAAAAGCTCTCTGCCGTGGTGGGGGTGCGTCTGTGCCTTGCGTCGGAAGAGGAGGACACAGGCTCAAGGCTTACGCTTTTGGAGGCAGAGCCGTTGGCGGTGTCCGTCGGCATTGCGGCACTGAAAAAGCGCGGCGAGAAGGTCAGTGGCGATAAGGGAACATATTTCAAAACCGATGAGGGCGTTCTCTGCGTCATTCTCTCCGACGGCATGGGTACAGGTGATGAAGCCGCGCGAGGTAGTGGCGAGGTCGTGGCTATTTTGGAAAAGTTCCTCCGCAGTGGCGTTGACCCCGCTACTGCAATGAAGATTCTCAATTCCGTGATGCTTCTGCGCGGACAGGACAGCTGGGGCTATGCCACGGTGGATCTGATGTGCGTGGATTTGTTCACCGGAGATACCGGGTTTTATAAATACGGTGCCGCGCCGTCCTATGTGTGTTCGTCGCGCGGTGTGTATCGCGTGAAGGGCGAAACCCTTGCCGCTGGGCTGAGCATGGGCGAGGGGAGTGCGCCGGATATAGTCCGTATGCGCTTAAAGCCCGGTTGTACGGCGGTTATCGCCTCCGACGGTGTCATTGTCGACGCACAGGACGAATGGCTAAAGGCCCTGTTGAACCGTGGCTTTGATGATATGAAGGCACTTGCACGCTCGACCCTCAAGGAGGCGGAAAAGCATTACGGCGCGAACGACGATATGACCGTTGTTACCGTGAGAGTGGAGGAGCGGGCATGATAAGAAGACTTCGCTATGGCGCACTTAGCACGATTTTTCCCAAACCGGGGAGAAGGACAACTACGCGCGCCACACACCACGGCCACGGCGCACTTAAAGGAAGTGAACGCCGCGTTATTGTCCTCCACCCGCCGGGCGGCGTGTTTTCCGAGGCGGTGTTTGTCCTGAGAGACGATTATCTTCACACGCCCGGTATCAGCCGCGAGGAGCTGTTGCGTCAGGCTCGTGCCGCCGCCGAGGAGTATACACGCGCATCTCTGCCGGAAAGCTCAAACGGCGCACGTGTCATTATCCGCGTTGTGCTTGTATCTTTGCTTTTAGCGGCGGTAGCCGCTGTGTTGTATCTTGCGGGGCTGATATAAGAGACTGTAGCATAATTGACCCTAAAACAATAGCCCGAGACGGCAAAAAGAGCCGCCTCGGGTAGTTGCCGTACAGGAGTGCGACAAGAATGATTGGCGATACTTGGTTTTTACAACCGGGTATCGCCTTTTTGCCTCTACACATACTCGGTAGGAGTTTTTATAAAGTAGCTCTATTGAAAAAATCACGATCTCGTGATACTATAATAGATAATGTTGGGAGGAGATTGTTATGGCTGTTACCTACAAAAAGTTGTTTCATCTGCTAATCGACAAGGGTATGACTAATACCGAGCTGATGGAGAAAGCAGGCTTTAGTGCCAATATTATTACTCGCATCAAGCGTGACAATTATATTTCTCTTGATAGTATTGAGAAGATTTGCTATGCCCTCGATTGTGGCGTTGACGATATTCTGGAATTTATACCGGTTGAAAAGGAGAACGAAAATGGCTGATATAAGAAAAGAGCAGGAGCGTGACGAA
>CAZBYU010000033.1:0-9662 GCA_964496235.1 uncultured Oscillospiraceae bacterium
CAGAGGAGCAGTCTCGATGGAGACGGGAGCGAAGATGCCGTCATAACCCTCGGACTTGATGTTTGCCATAATGGTGGAGAAATCGGTCTCGCCGGTCTGGAAGGTGACGGTGCTGCACTTGGCACCGGCGGCGAGCATAGCCTCGGAGAAGTAGTTGCCGAAGCCCGCGGAGTAGTCATCACCGGCTTCAACTATGACAACACAGTTTTCACAGCCCTGCTTGAGAGCGTAGTTTGCCATGACAGCACCCTGGAACGGGTCAATGTAAGCAATGCGGAAGTAGTAGTCATTGCCGAGAGTGACCTGCGGGTTGGTGCAGGAGGTGCCGATTGCGGGGAGCTTGGCTTCCGCAAAGAGGTCACCGGCAGCTATAGCACAGCCGGAGCCGTAGGTGCCGAGGACGATGGAGACGTTCTGGCTGATAAGAAGCTGAGCGGCAGTGGGAGCCTTGGAAGCGTCGGAAGCATTGTCGGCGTAGACAAGCTCGACGTTATAGGTCTCGCCGTTTATGTCAATGGTGGGGTAGAGAGAGTGGGCATACTCTATGCCGAGAATCTCTTTCTTGCCGCCGGCGGCGTTCTGACCGGACTGCGGCTCAAAAACGCCTATCTTAACGACCTTTTCGCCGCTGTCGGACGAGCTGCTGCTCGAGCCGCCGCACGCGCAAAGCGCAAATACCATAACGAGGCACAGCGCGATTGCAATGATTTTTTTCATTTTGTTTCCCTCCGTAATATAATGTATCGCCCGGTGTTTCAGTCCGTAAGGCGCGGACAGTTGTGTCTCTCGCACGATATTTGTATTATGCACTATGCAGGGTAAAAATGCAATAAATGCATTTTACTAAATTCAAAAAATATTTTCGGATTTTTTATGAATTTTTCACAATTTTCGGGCTGATTCGCCAGTCTTCCCCGCCCTTTCTCTCCTGTTTTGCCCGAAACGAAAGGGTAAACAGGTCATGCGCGGATACGCCGACGGCGAACACACGGCGGCAATTATCGTCCAGCGAGGACACGGAGGCGGGCTTTGTGATGACAGGGATACAGCCTTCGCGGTCATTGAGCTTTCTCAACACAGCACAGCCGCGCTCCGTCGCGGCGAGGACGCGAATATACGGCGGCGTGGCAAGGGACATGTCGGCGGTGATGCCGAGAGCGGCGCACATGCACATGCGGCGAAGCCGTGAGAGCGCGTACCGCTTTGTTTTTGCCGCGGAAAGCACCGCATTAAGCGTAGGCTCGCTCCGCGCGGCGGCGTAAAGCCGTTCCCCCGCACCGCCGGCGGCATCAGGCAGGGCAAGAAACGTCTCACGCGGCAACATACGAAGCCGGGAGAGTATTGCAAGCTCCATCGCGTCTTCATCGGCGTGTGTTCTGCCTCTATCTCTCTCGGCAGAGTAGACGGCATACGCCGCCGGTGGAATGAAACGCTCCACATCGTCGCCGCGCAAAATGCGGCGGCGAATGTCCATCGCAGAGGGAAATGCGGCATCTTCGTCATTTTGCACATCATGCCCCGCACCCTCACGGCAGACCGTGAGGGGGATAATATCAAGTGAGAGGGTGTTGATTGCTTTAAGATACTCGACAGCGAGGATATTGTTCGGCTTTTCCAAAAGCGAGGCCGGTGCGCCCAGTCTGCTCTCTACGGCAAGCTGACGCGCAACGGCGTAAGAGAGGTTCGCATTCGCGTTGAGAAGCTCTCGGACAGAGGCGTTCAGCTCTTCGTCACACAGCACATCGGCAAGCGTTTTAAGTGGGGCGAGTTCGCCCGATTCACTGCCGAAACTCAAGTATTCCGCACCGCAGGCGGAAAGCAAGGCAACGCCGCCGCGTGCAAAGCCCTCTGCCGAGGACAATGCCCAAGGAGCTGGGAGTTCGACGACGAGGTCGACTCCTGCTGATACGGCGGCCTCGGCGCGGGCAAATTTGGAGTACATCGCCGCCTCGCCGCGCTGTACGAAATCACCGGACATGGCACAGATGACGGCGCATTCCTCCCCCAGTATCTCGCGGGTCTTCTTGATATGGTATTCATGCCCGAGATGAAAGGGATTGTACTCTGCGACGATGCCCACCGTTTTCATAACCGACCTCCGTAAAATAATGCTTGCGTTTTTACAAGTTTGTATTAAAATAGGTACAGAGATATTCTACTTAATTTCACCGCAATTTACAATAGCAGAAAGGACAGAATATAATGAAAATTCTTGTTATCAACGCGGGAAGTTCTTCCCTGAAGTATCAGCTTATCGACATGGAGACCGAGCAAGTCATGGCCAAGGGTCTGTGCGAGCGCATAGGCATTGACGGTCATCTCAAGCACACTCCACTCGTCGACGGCAAGCCCGTTTTCAACGAGGATCTGCCCATGCCGACTCACTCCGAGGCCATCGCCGCGGTCATCGACAAGCTTACCAGTGCGGAATACGGCGTTGTCAAGAGCATGAAGGAGATAGATGCTGTCGGTCATCGTGTCGTTCACGGCGGCGAGAAGTTTGCAAGCAGTGTGAAGATAGACGACGCGGTCATGGCGGCAATTGACGAATGCACTCCGTTCGCCCCGCTCCACAACCCCGCAAACATCACCGGCATCAACGCTTGCAAGGCAGTCATGGGAGATGACGTACCCATGGTCGCAGTGTTCGACACCGCGTTCCACCAGACCATGCCCGGCAAGGCATATATGTACGCTCTGCCGTATGAATACTATGAGAAGGACGGCGTTCGCCGCTACGGCTTCCACGGCACGTCTCACCGCTATGTCTCCTCCCGCTGCGCCGAGCTTATGGGCAAGGACATTGCGGAGCTGAAGATCGTCTCCTGCCACATGGGCAACGGCTCTTCCATCTGCGCCGTCGACGGCGGCAAGTGCGTGGACACCTCCATGGGCTTCACCCCGCTGGTGGGTCTGCCGATGGGTACGCGCTGCGGCGATCTCGACCCGGGCGTGATGCAGTACATCATGAACAAGTACGACATCGGCATTGATGAAATGCTCAATATTCTCAACAAGAAGTCCGGTGTGCAGGGTATTTCCGGTGTATCGAGTGACTTCCGCGATCTCGACAACGCCGCCGCAAACGGCAATGACCGCGCACAGCTCGCACTCGACATGTTTGCCTACTGGGTGGCAAAGGTCGCAGGCAGCTACGTCGCGGCAATGAACGGCGTTGACGCGATAGTGTTCACCGCCGGTGTGGGCGAAAACAGCAAAGAGACCCGCGCCGCCATCTGCGAATACTTCGGCTATCTCGGCGTGAGCATTGACAGCGACGCCAACTCCAAGCGCGGCGAGGACATCATGATCTCCACTCCCGACAGCAAGGTGAAAGTGTTCGTTATCCCCACGAACGAGGAACTTGTCATTGCAAGAGACACCAAGGAAATCGTAGAAAAGTAAAAAGGCAAAACATATTATACCGCCCGGCTGAGGTCAGCCGGGCGGTATTTATTCATTCAGCTTATTTAATGTCGGTGACGGTATAATCCTTTGCCTCGACAGCGGCACGGAGGGTCGCATCATCGACAGGTGCGGAGAGGGTAACGACGGCAATGCCGTCGGCGTGACTGACCTTTGCCTCGCTCACGCCCTCAACGGCTTCAAGAGCCTTTTTGACCGCCGCCTCACAGTGCGGACACATCATACCCGTGATTTTCATTGTCTTTTCCATTGATTTTTCCTCCTTGACAGGTTTTATATTTTTATGCTTTTTTCTGTCGTGGCTTGCGTCACGAAGCTTGAACATGTTAAGGCGCAGGGCGTTTGAAACCACGCAAAAGCTTGAAAGGCTCATTGCCGCCGCACCGAGCATGGGATTGAGCGTAAGACCGAGGGAGACAAACGCCCCCGCCGCGATTGGAATGCCCACGGCATTGTAGAAAAACGCCCAGAACAGGTTTTCCCGGATATTTCGCAGTGTGGCACGGCTGAGCCGCAACGCGGCGGGGACATCACTCAGCCGGCTGTTGACAAGAACAACATCCGCCGCGTCCAGTGCAACATCCGCACCCGCGCCGATGGCAATGCCGACATTCGCACGAGTCAATGCGGGGGCATCGTTTATTCCGTCTCCGACCATGGCAACGCTACCCTCGTGCATAAGGCGGCGGATAACGCTCTCCTTGCCGTCCGGGAGAACCCCGGCAATAACCTCGTCCACGCCCACCTCGCGCCCTATTGTATCGGCTGTGCGCTGATTGTCCCCGGTGAGCATAACGACGCGGACACCCATGTTTTTAAGCTCACTCACGGCACGGACACTGTCGGGCTTTATAACATCTGCCACGGCGATTATACCCAGAGGCGCGTCACCCTTGGCAAAAACCAACGGAGTCTTCCCCTCGGCGGCGAGGGCATTCGCCCCGTCGCGCAGTACGTCGGGCAGAGCAACACACGAGGCAATGTAATCAAGCTTTCCGCCGACAAGTCTCTCCCCATCGAGAGTAGCCTGAAGCCCATTGCCGGGCAAGGCGCGAAAATCGCATATATCACGCGCGGTGATGTCGCGCTCACGTGCAAAGTCCGTCACGGCGCGGGCAAGAGGGTGTTCGCTTTTAAACTCAAGGGAATAGGCAAGCGCGATAAGCTCGTTCTCGTTCACGCCGTCTGCCGTGACAAGGTCGGTCACGCGCGGCTCACCGGAGGTAACAGTACCGGTTTTGTCAAGAACGACTATGTCCACACGCCCGGTCTCTTCCAAGGACGCCGCCGTTTTGAAGAGTATACCGTTTTTCGCGCCGAGACCACTTCCGACCATTATCGCAACAGGCGTGGCAAGACCGAGAGCGCATGGACAGCTGATAACCAGCACAGATATGCCACGTGCAAGCGCAAAGCCCACACCGCGCCCCAAGATAAGCCACACAGCCGTGGTGATAGCGGCAAGGGTAATGACCGTGGGAACAAACACACCGGAGACCTTGTCAGCAAGCTTGGCAATGGGTGCTTTCGTCGCCGCCGCGTCGGAGACCATTTGAATTATCTGAGAAAGCGTGGTATCCTCGCCGACGCGGGAAGCGCGACAGCGCAAGAAGCCGGATTGATTGACCGTCGCGGCGGAGACCGTGTCTCCTGCCGCCTTGTCAACCGGCACGCTTTCGCCCGTGAGGGCGGATTCGTTCACTGCACTCTCGCCGTCTATGACAACACCGTCAACCGGTATACTCTCCCCGGGGCGGACAACGAACACATCGCCCACCGCGACATTTTCGACCGGCACGGACACTTCAACGTCCTCTAGCTCGACCGTCGCGGTCTTGGGTGCAAGGCGCATAAGTGATTTAAGAGCGTCGGTGGTCTTCCCCTTGGAACGCGCCTCAAGCATTTTGCCGACGGTGATAAGCGTGAGGATCATTGCGGCAGACTCGAAGTACAGCTCGTGCATGTACCCCGCCGCACCGGACACATCACCCTGCGCCACGGCACCTGTCATGGCGAAAAGGGCATAAGTGCTGTAAATGAACGCCGCCGATGAGCCGAGGGCAACAAGCGCGTCCATATTTGCCGCTCGGTGAAGCATGCTCTTAAAGCCGCTGATGAAAAAGCGGCGATTTATAAGCATGACAATTATCGTAAGCAACAGCTCGGCAAGCGCGACGGCAACGTAATTACCCTCAAAAAAGCTCGGCAAAGGCCACGACCACATGGTATGACCCATGGAAAAGTACATCAGCACCGCAAGAAAGCCCAGCGAGGCGATCAGACGGCGTTTTAAGCGCGGGGTCTCCCGGTCGGCAAGTGCCTCCTCCGCGTCAGTGCTTTTTCTCTCCTGTGCAGACGCCCCCGCGCCCTTCAGCGACGCGCCGTAACCCGCGTTTTTGACGGCGGCGATGATATCATCCGACGAGGCAGTACCTTCAACGCCCATGGAATTGGTCAAAAGGCTGACGGCACAGCTATCCACGCCCGCAACCGCATTGACCGCCTTTTCCACACGCGCCGAGCATGCCGCACAGCTCATGCCGGTGACACTATATTGAGTCAAGGGCAAATTCCCCTCCTTTTGTGTTTGCTATGCAATCATATAGTATAATCACTTCATCAACTTCTGAAGCGTATTGACAAGCTCGTCAATGACCTCATCGTTCCCGGCGCGGATATCGTCGACCACGCAGGTTCTTATATGACTTGCCAAAAGCTCTTTATTGAAGGCGTTCATCGCCGCCGTCACCGCCGCAGACTGTACCAAAATATCCGGACAATAGGAGTTTTCCTCGACCATGCCGCGTATACCGCGAATCTGCCCCTCAATGCGGTTGAGGCGGTTGACAAGCTTGGTATACTCCTCCTCACCGCGTTCCTTTTTGCGATGAGTGCAACAGCATTTTTCGTCCATGCTCGTTTCCTCCCTACCGAAATTATACCCCATAGGGGTATTTTTTATCACGTTCAATATATACCCCCATGGGGTATTTGTCAAGCAAATAATCATCTGTCCTATTGCGACGCGGTGAGGGGTTTGGTATAATAGTGATGTACAGATCTCCGGGTCTGTCGGACTAAATGTTTTACGAAAGGTCGTATTTTGAAAAATGGCTGTTGAAATCATCACTTCCCCGAACGCCCCCGCGGCAATAGGTCCGTACTCGCACGGCACAAAGTGCGGCAACTTTATATTCACGAGCGGTCAGTGTCCGTTCTACCCCGGCACCGGCGAGGTCGAACGCGACGTGAAAAAGGCAACCGCACTCGCGCTGAAAAACATGCTGGCAGTTGTGGAAGCCGGCGGAGGCAAGCTGACCGATATTGCAAAGGTCGAGATCTTCGTCAAGGATCTTGCCAATTTCGGCACGATAAACGAGGTTTACGCAGAGTTCTTCGGCGAACATAAGCCGGCACGCTACTGCGTGCAGGCCGCCGCACTGCCCAAGGACGTGGAGCTTGAAATCGCCGCGACGGCGTATGTGGGATGAACAAAAGCAAATAATACCCTGTCGAATCGACAGGGTATTATTATTTAATAAACAATATTACTTGCTTTTCTTTTTGAAAATCTGTTTCCTAAACAATATGACATTCATCACGGCGAAAAACGCCACAAGTATGCCAAATGTAAGCACAGGCTTTACCGGGGCAAGCGTGGCGAGGAGCATGAGGGGAAAACCGAAGACTATCGCGGGGAAATTCTGATAGACGAGATTATCCGAAACCGGGGTTTTGAAATCGCCGTCTATTTCGCGGAGAAGAATGATTCCGGTGCTGGCAGTACCGGTAAGCATGCCGTACATGGCGAGAAACTGCTCCTGCGTATACTCGGGGAAAAGCACCTTTGCTATCCAATAGTTATAGACGTAGGTTATCACAAGCCCGACAACGCCCATGATGAGGATAACACCCCAATAATCTTTCAAAACGCCAAGTCTGATGGCCGCAATGCCAGCGACAACCATGAGGTCATAGAAAAGGTTGCTTGCACGAGTCATGAGAAAGCCGTTCACATGCTCTTTTTTCATGATACCTTTCTTCTTCAAAAAGCCCATGAAAAGCTTAATAAGCGTGGCAGAGAGGACACCGATGAGGAAGTTAAAGCCGAAGATGACGGATTTCATGCTCGGAAGAAGCTCGCCCAAGAGGCACATGATAAAGTACGCCAATATGTACGCCGCCGCGATAAGCGCGATCTGCACGGTGAGCTTATCGACACTGTCCTGCATGGGAATTTCATTATCTGACTGGATACTCTCGGAGCTTAGACCGCCCTCGGCAATATCGCGGCGGTTTATCATGCCGCGTTTGTTGAGAATATTGAGGTGGATAACGCCGCCGATGCTTGCCGAGAGAAAGCCGAGTGCGGCAATGGTGAGTCCGAAGCTCTTACCGCCGACAAAGCCGAAATCCCGCTCATAGATATTGCCGTAGTTGAGTGCCTGACCCGTACCCTGCCCGTAGCCGAACGGAAGAAGCACACCCGCCGCGACAAAGAAGCCGGAAACAAGCTTTGCGGCAATGATGGATATGGCAAGACCGAACACCGCCTGTAAAAGATACGTGGCGACGGTGGTGACACCGGTATTGAAGATCTCCTCGGTACGTTTCTTGGTGAGCTTTCCGGAGGAGGGCTTGAACGTAGCGGCTATAAAGCCGAGGGCGAGGCAGTGATAAGTGAGTATCTCCAGCTTATCCGTGCCGTTGCCGCCGAAAAACGCCGTGTCGAACATCGCCGTTCCGGTGACAAGCTTGAACACCCCGGCAATAACGAGCAGTATGCCGCCGCCGAGGACGGAAACCGGTACAAGCGAGCTTTTGAGTGCGGGGATACTGCGGCGGAGGATATTCGCCGCCAAGAGGCTCAAAAGCAAGACCGCGAGGAGATTAAAGCTCCCCCATACGTTATAATCCCAAAAACTTTCCATTGTTGTCTCCCTTATTTATGTTTTTATGGCAATAGTAGATATTGACGTATTTCAAAGCGTTGAAGCGTCTGTCACCCTTGATTTGATAGACGCGGTCGGCGTGATAGATATTGAGCTTATTACGCCCAAGCACAGACATCGCCGTAACCTCGTCAAAGAAAAACACCAGCTCCCGCTCCGTACCGCCGTCGATGGTCACTCTGTCACCGTACAGATTGAAAACTGCGGTTTTTCTCAGGAGACGTTTTCTCTTATACACCTCTACCTCACTAAGCCGCGCGGTGTCGGCAAACATCGGCGTGTCTATGTTCCGCGCAAGCTCCAGCTTGCGGACGAAATCGTTCTGATACTCGTACCAATCATTAAAATATTCAAACGGAAGGTCAAACCCCACACCGCGCAGACGCTTATCCGCGCCGTATTCGACTTTCCTATGACAGCTTAAACACTCGGTGACATTGCCATGGCTTTCAAAGCGGCTGAGACCGCAAAAGGGGCAGACATACAATGCCCGCTCCATGTATTCCGCGCGGCGGCACGAGCGATACTCCCCGCTTGAGGAAGCCTCATTTACATACAGCTCGGCTTTTATCTCACGCAAAAGCTCCGCCGGGGTCATGGCGGCATACTCCGCCGGCTCTATCACACGCGAGACATATGCCCGCATATGCCCACGGCGAACCTTATCGCTCCAACGCGGCTGAACGCCGTATCCGCCCTCGATGCGGTAAAGCGCGATGGGAAGACCGAGTTTTTTCGCAAGAGAGGCTATCGCCGGATTTATATACTCTGTCTTGCCGCTGTAAGTGCGGTTACCCTCCGGGGCGAGAGCGATTGTGCCTCCCTCACGCGCCACACGCATACATGCGCGAACGGCGGCAATGTCCGTGGTCTGCTTCTTTATAGGTATCGGCGCGACAAGACATCGAAGCACGCTTGATATAAAGCCGAGGGAGAAAATATCCTCCGTGGCAAGATAGTATACCGCGCCGCGAAACGACATTCCGACAAAAAACTGATCAAACGGCGTCTGGTGGTTATATAAAACAAGGTAGGGTCTATCACCCTGCGCCGCAAAGCGTTCGGGCTTTATGCCGTATTTAAGGCGCGTATACGGCGCGAGAACGGCGAAAACCAAATTTCGCACAGCGCGGTGGTACGGCTTTATCCATTGCTTATCACTCATTGCGTCTCCGATTATCAACATTTATTGACTATAGCTGACGAGAGTCGAACCCCTATCGGTTTATCAGGGCAGATTTCCGCCCATACTTCGTTAAAGCCCTTGGAAATACGTCAAGTATT
>CAZBYU010000034.1:0-2336 GCA_964496235.1 uncultured Oscillospiraceae bacterium
ATCATGAAGTTCCTCGGCTTCGAGCAGATTTTCAAGAACTCGCTCACCACGCTCCCCATGGGCGGCGGCAAGGGCGGCTCGGACTTTGACCCCAAGGGCAAATCCGACGGCGAGGTCATGCGCTTCTGCCAGAGCTTTATGACCGAGCTTTACCGCCACATCGGTCAGTTCACTGACGTTCCCGCCGGTGACATCGGCGTGGGCGCACGCGAGGTGGGCTACATGTTCGGCCAGTACAAGCGTATTGTCGACCGCTTTGAGGGCGCGACGATCACCGGTAAGGGCATTCCGTTCGGCGGCTCTCTCGCAAGAACACAGGCCACCGGCTTCGGCGTATGCTACTTTTCCGCCGAGGCTCTCAAGCACCTGAAGAACACGAGCTACGAAGGCAAGACGGTCATCGTCTCCGGTTCGGGCAACGTGGCGCAGTATTGCGCTCAGAAGGTCAACGCCCTCGGCGGCAAGGTAGTCGCCATGAGCGACAGCCAGGGCTATATCTATGACCCCAACGGCATCAACCTCGATGTTCTCTTTGACATCAAGCAAAAACGCCGCGCACGTATCTCCGTCTACGCCGACGAGGTCGCGGGTAGCGAATACCACGAGGGCTGCAAGAACATATGGTCTGTCAAGTGCGACATTGCCCACCCCTGCGCCTCTCAGAACGAGATGGACGCTGTCGGTGCACAGGCACTGGTCGATAACGGTTGCATGGCGGTCTTTGAGGGCGCGAACATGCCGCTCACACCGGAGGCAATCGAGATTGTAAAGAGCAACGGTCTCCTCTACTCCCCCGGCAAGGCGTCCAACGCCGGCGGCGTGGCAACGTCCGGTCTTGAAATGAGCCAGAACTCCATTCGCATGTCCTGGAGCTTCGAGGAAGTGGACGAAAAGCTGCACGGCATCATGAAGAACATCTACAAGGCCTGCTACGACGCGTCCGTCGAGTGCGGCAAGCCGGGTGACCTCATGGTCGGTGCAAACGTCGCGGGCTTTTTGAAGGTCGCGGATGCCATGCTGGCTCAGGGCAACGTGTAATAGGGAACACAGCTGAACATAATAACAACAATCGTCGCCGCGGGGCTTGCGTTCCGCGGCGACGTGGTATAAAGCGGAGGTTTGATCATGATACTCTACTATTCCGGCACGGGCAACAGCCGCTATGTGGCAAAGCGGCTGTCCGAGGTGACAGGCGAGACGGCAATGAGCCTGAACGAAATGATAAAGGCAAACAACTACTCCCCCATTGAAACCGGTGAACGGCTTGTAATCGTCACGCCGACCTACGCGTGGCGCATTCCGCGCCTTGTGAGTGCGTGGCTTCATAAGACCAAGCTTATCGGCGCGAAAAGGGCATGGTTTGTGATGACCTGCGGCAGTGAAATAGGCAACGCCGCAAAATACAGCCGCACACTTTCCAACGGGCTACAGCTTGAATACATGGGTACGGCACAGATCATCATGCCGGAAAACTATATTGCCATGTTCGACGCTCCGGAGAAGGACGAAGCACGAGCCATCGTCGCCGCGGCAGAGGCAAGCATCGAACGCGCAGGTGAGTGCATAGCGGCGGGCAAGGCACTGCCCACGCCGCCCTGCGGCATTGCCGACCGTATCAAAAGCGGTCCTGTGAACCCTGTGTTTTATAAGTTCTGCGTGGGAGCAAAAGCCTTCACCGTGAGCGACGAGTGCATATCCTGCGGCAAGTGCGAAAAGCTGTGTCCGACAAACAGTGTTAAGCTGATTGACGGCAAGCCCGTGTGGGGTGAGGGCTGTACACACTGCATGGCGTGTATATGCTACTGCCCGTCGGAGGCAATAGAGTACGGCAAGATAAGCCTCGGCAAGCCGAGGTATCACTTTGAAGCGTTGTAAAATCGGCAGTATACGCCAATGCTCGAAAACGGGTTGCACCAAAGCAAATATCCATGGTATGTAAAGCGCATTTGAATCCATATACGTCTATCGACAACATAGCACTAATGCCCGGTATGCAATGGCAACTCCGTAGTAGCGAGGTAAACTATAATTGACCGAGAGCTGAGATACAGCTCTCGGTCAATCTTTTACTTTTTCTTCTTGTGCGACACGGCAAGTCCAATCGCGAGCAACAAAACGCCAAGTCCAAGGAGTATCGGCAGAGGCCAATTGGTCTGTCCCGTCTGCGGCAATGCTGTGTAGCCATAAGGGCTATACCACCAAGTCGGAGAGGATGTTGTTGTCGGAATGGGGGTTACCGTCGGCTGAGGTGAGGGATTAGAGTCATCCGGGTCGTCCGGGTCGTCCGGGTCATCCGGGTCATCCGGGTCGTCCGGGTCATCCGGGTCGTCCGGGTC
>CAZBYU010000034.1:2436-9613 GCA_964496235.1 uncultured Oscillospiraceae bacterium
CATCCGGGTCGTCCGGGTCATCCGGGTCGTCCGGGTCATCCGGGTCGTCCGGGTCATCCGGGTCATTCGGGTCGTCCGGGTCGTCCGGGTCATCCGGGTCATTCGGGTCGTCCGGGTCGTCCGGGTCGTCCGGGTCGTCCGGGTCAGGCGGCTCATTGTACACCGTCAGGAGGAAGCTGTCGTCCTCATTCAGACCGGGATACCAGCCCGGTTGCCTACTGTATGTAGCCAGAGTCATCAATTGAATCACGGGGATAAGCTCTCCGTTTTCAACTTTGAATTCATAAGGTGCATCATACAGATTGTACCTTGAATCCACGGTCTCCTGTGTGATACGGTAAGTGCCGCGCACAAGATTTTCTTTCTTGTCAATGCGGGTGTCGGCATTGTCCGTCAGGTCAAATCTGCAAATCAGCTCCGGTGTTTGACCGTCGATCTTTTCCAGTATGATCTTTGAGCCGTACAGGACAGCCTCGCCCTCCTCGACCGTGCGGTTTTGGACAACGAGTGTAAGGCTGGTTTCGTTGACAAGCTCGCTTATCGGGTAGTTTGCGTCATCTCCGGTCACGAGCTTGCCGTCAGCGTCCGCATAGCGCGTCACAGTGGCAGCACCGTTTGTCACACGCACCTTATAAACGCTCGTATCCGGCGCGAAGCCGACAGGTGCCTTTGTCTCCTTGAGATAATACTCGCCTGCACCGATATCCTTAAGACTGAGTACACCGCTTTCGTCGGAGACGATGGTTTTAACCGCCGGTCCAGAGCAACTTGCATCAGTGTACAGCCCGAACTCCGCACCGGGCAGCCCGTAGCCGCCGGCACTGTCCATGACCTTTTTAATGCTTAACGGACCGTCGACAGGGCTGATATTCACGGCAAGGAGGAGATGATCGGCAAAGTAAATTACGGTTGTGTCTTTGTCATCATGCCAATAGGGTGCGCTATGGCTCTTATCCTGCCCGGTGAGGGTGTAAACCGCCGCATCGTGCGTCACGCTGTAGTCCTCATAGCCGTCCGTAACGCCGATAATAGTGTCGGAATAGTTCGTATCGCCTATTTTTGAGACTTTGACGCTATATTCGGCAAGTCTTCCGTTTACAAAGAGCGGCAAATCACTCCACGTATACTCCGCATCGGGATCCTGCGTCACGGTATATACCTCGCCGAGCGGCACACCGCCCCGCAAAAGCTCAAGCTGTACGGGCTTCTTCTCGTCGGCTTGGGCATTCAGCCACTTGTTTTTCACAGTCACGTCAAACGTGCGGGAAACATTCGCAAGGGTTACGGTAGTACCGGATTCATCCACGCTCGCCCACGGTCTGTCACCTCTGTACGGTGCGCCGAGCAGTACATCGTGGCTTGTAAGCGCGGTTATCCTGTTATTATTATCGACGGTGAATTTTGTTGTCTCCGCGCCATAGTATCCGCCGGGTATGGTCTCGGTAAGGGTGTAATCGCCGGGTAAAAGCTTGAGTGAGAAGCGACCACGCGTGTCCGTCTGTGCGGCAGTGACGCCGACTGTGTACTCCGTGTCAGCCACGGTGGAATACTCGGGCAGATTAGGCTTTTGATAGAGGGCTATCGCAGTGCCGTTTTCATCGCCGAGGGTAAACTTGACCTCGGATATAACACCGTTTGTCAGTTCATCGGTTTTCACCACGGTGATAACCCCGGGCTTTATATAGCTGTTGTGCAACACGACAGTCTGCATCATGCTGTACGGAGTGTTGTCGCTATATGCCGCCATCTCGACGACCACGCCCTCTTTTTCGCCCGGTTGCTTATTGCCGTAGACTGTCCACGCGGTTTCGCCACCGCCCTTTTTATTGACTATCTTGTATGAAGCCTCACAGCTTATATTGTCTTCATTTTCCGGTGCTTCATAGCCCTTTTCGATCACCTGGTACTCGACACCCTGGAAGCCCTGAAACACCCATGTGTAAGTATCAGATTCGGGGTCATACGCGGAGTAGCCAACCGTGTCGGAATAACCGCCGCCTGCACCGAGCGAAGCACTGTCCGGTTGCAACACGAGCTTATAGTCAAGCTTGTGGACATCGGTCTTGCTGTTTTCCTCAGTGCCGGTAAATTCCTCCACGTTGTGTTCAACGGAGATGTAGAAGTTGCTCTTCACGGCATCGATAGCCGCGCGTTCACCGGAGAAGCTCTTTTGCACGATAAGTGTGCCGGGCTTTGCCACGATGAGACCGTCCACGTGATAGCCGTCGGAGCCGACATATTTGAGTACGTACCAGCGTATCGCAAAGCGATCCGGTGTGAGTTTTGCGCGTATCTCGGGCGATATGGTCTTACCCGCCATTTTTATCTCGTCCGTGGAATTTCTCAGTACCTCCAGCACCTTCTCATCACTGGGCATACCGTCGGCAAACGTGACCCCGTCAACACCTTTATATACCAGTTCTCTGATGAGCTTGTTGTTGGCGTTTGCCGTTGTCGGGTCGGAGGCTCTGAATATAATGTCATTATGACCGCTACTGGGTACTGCGCCGGCGGGAACGCCCTGAACGCGTGTGGTGAAAACGGAATCGGTAAAGTAAACCGGCTCAATCGTCACATAGTCGTGTTCGTTGCCGTGTATCTCGATATCTCGACCGACGTAGAAATTTGCCGAGGCAATATATTTGTCACCGTTGGCATTCTGTATAAACGGTGTCCACACCGCTTTGAGCTTCAAAGTGCGCCCGGTGGCGTGTTCGCTGATGAACGTACGCGTCAGCGAATCTGCCGTTATCAGCTCATTGGAGCCGTCAAGCCTCCAGCCGAGGAAGGTATACTTCACCGGTGCTGGCTTGGGATTATTGTTGACAAATATCTCGGCATCCACAACGTCACGGTCAATACCGAGAAGCAAGTGCGCTTCTTCCTGCGCTGTGAAGGACACGCGATGGACGCTTTCCCCGCCGACCTTACCGTCACTCCCCGTAAGGTGCGGGGTATAATTTGTGTCACCGGTCGGCTCGAACTCGACCCGCGCATCGTACTCTATCGTTATCCCGCTCCCGGGAGTGAAAACATACTCAGACGCTATATTGCCGATAGTATACACTGTAGTGCCGTTGTCTCCGTCGGCACTTGGTGGCGTGGCAATGGTCGCATTTCCATCGGTCACGCGCCAGTATACGTCACCCTCGCGTTTGGGTACGGTAACCTTGACCGTGCCGCCGGAGAGCATGCGGGCGGCAGACACCGTCACCTTGCCCTCTTCCTCCTCCGTCAGACCGGTTGTATCCACCTTGACGGTAAAGAAGCTGTTGTCTGTCAAAAATCGGAGGTCTGATTTGTCTTTCGCGCCGGTGAAGCTCGATGTAACTCCGGCTTGACCGTTCCTCGGCGTATAGTAGACAAAATGCTCAGTTTTGTTTTTGTCACCCAGAGGAACGCACCACACGCCGTCAACCAGTGCGGGTGCGGCATCAGCCCATATCTGTGCTTCGCCCTCCACGTTATTATGAGGGAAGAGGCGGGCATTGCCGCTATTTACATCGGCGGCATTAAAGCCATAGCCGCCGTATATTTCCGCAAGCTTTGCCGTAGTGACATAATAGCGGTTGGTACCGTTGAAATTCGCAATACCGTCTGTGCTACTTCCACCGACTGGGGTTATTTCCGTCCACACGGTGTTTATCGCAACAAAATAGTGTACGGTCGTTGCGTCTCCCTCGGCAAGTTGCTCGCCCTGACCGGATAACAGCGCGGCAAGAGCCGCGATTCGCTCTGCATTAACGATCTGCGCCTTCTGCTCCGGCGTGAGAGCATTGTAAAGCTCCCGCGCCTGCTCGATTTGCACAGCCGCAGTATCAAGCGCGGCTAAATCCTCGTCACTCGGGTTCTCCGCACTCGCAAGCGCGGTCATAAGTGCGTTTATCTCCTCCGCCGTCGGCAGAGCATCAACAAGTGCCTGCACGTATAGCACGCTCTCGTCCGGAATATCCGAAGGCTCGGGCGTGTCCGTGGGTTCGGGCGTGTCCGAAGGTTCGGGTGTGTCCAAGACTACCGTGGGTATCACCGACGCAGGAGACAGCTCGGTCTCGGCGGACGGAATGGGAGCAGGGTCATCCGAAGGTATGACGGGCAATGACGGTGTATCAGCCGGTACATCCGTCACGGAAGTCTGTGTTTCTTCTGTCACACCGGTGTCAACAACGGTCGGTTCGGCGGCAAAAGCAAAGCCGCCAAGACTCAGTATCGACGCGACAAGCAGTAGCATCGCAACCGCGTTTTGAACGCGCTTGCCTGAGTTTCCTCTTCTACGCATTACGCCCGCCTCTCTCTCTCTCTCTCTCTCTCTCTCTCTCTCTCTCTCTCTCTCTCATAACTCGTAATCTTCTCCCTTCCTTGGAATTGTATTAGGGAAACCATGAATAAACCGTATACCTACCCGCCGGGTCTTTTGACACGGTGCAACGGTCAAAATATTTGACCTATAAAAGCATTTCCGTGTCTTTTTTCGCACCACGCAACACATCTGGTCGGTAAACGTATTTGCTTATTTATCCATCGTTTGAGTGCAGTAATTAACAATTTGCAATGGTATCCGTATGAATATCCATTCCACTTTGGATTAATAATTATATATTTCGACATAATCAGTGTCAACAAATCAGCTATTCTATATAAGCATGATCCAATCAATAGTTCAATAAGATTTTAATATAATTAATTTCGGAAACACTTTGGGGAATTACGGAATATTGCATAATAATTCGGCAGAGCAAATACTGCTCCGCCGAATGTGACTGTCAATCAACTATGCTGTTATGTCGTTTACGGAAACGGCAGATATTAAGTGCCGTGTTATAAAGTGTCAGTGCATGCTCCGAACGTGCAAGCGGGCGAGCCGATATATACTCACTCCCCCATCGGCTCAACAAACCAAAGGAGGGTGCGGAGTCACTGCACCGCTTCGTGTGGGAAGGTCACAGTCTGACTCTCGGTCACCTGAAAAAGATTCTGGGCGGTCAGGAATTTTTGATAAAAGAGCTAATATACTGAAAACTGGCGCAATAAGCCGGTCGGACAACACTGTGTCCAACCGGCTTGCCAATTAAACATCTTATCAAAGCGTGATACAGGCATCTTTCTTGCCGTCAAGAGCATAAGTAAAGAAGGATACCGCATCCACCGCGGCAAAGCAACCGCTAAGCTCAAGCTCAGCCTTGTGTTTATCTATTATCCAATCAAGTGTTTCCTTTAATTGTAGCATAGTCGCATACTCATGCTTGCATCTGAAAGAGCAGAAGCAAGAGCAGGTAAGCTCGCCTATTCTTCCGTCGGTATACGCAAACTCGACCTCGTAGAAGCTTGACCCCTTGACGATGGCATAACCCTTGCCGTTGTCAATGCCGATATATTTGACGCGGTTTGCCTCATAATAATCCCCACCGCGCTCTCTGACATTGGGGCTGAACCCGGCATCGAAAAACTCGGAAAGCTCAAACGCGCTGTTGTCACTGCCGCTGGCATACTCGTCATCGTTCCCCGCAGGTGGCATAAACCACGTGGCAACCTTGTTTTTCGGCAGTGCATCACGCTCGAAGCACACAAAGTGGCTACCCAGCAGGTAGAATGAACCTCTTACTTTGTTGTCGACCACGCCGACCACGCGCTTATAGTCACTCAGCTTGATTTTGAAGTTGTAGTTGACCGCAGTAACGCGACCGCACATCCCCTCAAGCTTGCCGTCGACATAGACCAAATCGCCCTCGTGCAGATCAAAGCGGTCATTGTAATACGCAAGGGTCATGCCTCGCCCCGGGAAGTATACCTGTACAACGGATCTGCGCGGCTGAGTATACGTCTGCGTTGTCGTGAGGGTGGGGGTATACTCCTCATACTCCGGGCTGTCGTCTATTGAAAAACCTATCTTGAACGCCATCTGCTCTACCATGCCTTTCTCTAGTAATCAGTCGATAGATCGACCGTTCGTCACCTTATTCGTCTTACAGGCTCTATTATACAAGAGAAAGTGTACGATAAACCGGTCTATGCTCAACTTGTATGCAAAAATGCACCGACTCACGCAATTTGTATCGTGAGAGGACGAGGATAGCGGAGTATTTTGCGTTCCCGCTCGAGCATGTGGGATAGTTGCAAGGAAAGCGTGCGGCGAAGCTTCGCCTCGGTAATCGGAGGCTCTAACGGACGCAATGCCCCGCTCTCCTCCCCACCTTCTTCCGCAATTATGGCGGAATACATGGTCTTGTTGTATACGAGCTGACCGTATGCCGAACCCGCGTCGAACGGAGTGCGTTGAAGCTCATCCCATGTGTAAACTATATCCACTTCAAGCTCCGTGATATTGATCTGTCTACGCAGTATATTGATTAAACACTGCACCTCGTCCATGTCTGTTTCCTCCGATGTTGTACTCTGCATAAATATTACCATATATTGCATCATTTGTCTACATCTGTTGACAATTCTCTATGCTCGGATATAAACGGATATAAAAAGATACCCCTGACGTTCGGCAGGGGTAGTAGACCAGGATACGGCTTAATCAGAAAGTGATCACTACAGGCGCGGACTTGAAGGAGCTGATGGTGGCAACGGCATTTTTGAAATAGAAAACCTGGGTGTTGTCGTCATTCTCATCGTACATGGAGCGTAGCTCGGTATAATCGTCGAGCATGGACTTTTTCGCCTCCACGCGGTCATCCTCCACAAGCTCACCTGCGAGGCGAATCCACGCACCGTCCTTGAATGCACATATCTCGCACTTGGGGTTTGCGGCGATCTGTTTTGACACGGATTTTGCCTTGCCGGTCTGGATATACAGCTTGCCGTCAAAGATATGCACAGTGCCGAAAGGACGAACGCGGGGCTGATCACCATCGACGGTAGCCAAGAAATAAGTTCCTGCGGTTTTCAGAAATTCACACACTTTTTCCATGATAGTACCTCCGTTATTGTTATTATGCCATGCCGGCATTTGTTTACTGTTAATATATAATACCTTCATCTGCCTAATCTGTAAAGTGGTTGCATTGTGGATAAATTGTGTACGCACCAAGCGATAAATCGTACACGCGCCGAGAAAAGCGGAAATCAAAAATAGGGGTTGACATATCGGTTTTGCTGTGCTATTATTTATAAGCTAAATGAATATCGCGGGGTAGAGCAGCTGGTAGCTCGTCGGGCTCATAACCCGGAGGTC
>CAZBYU010000035.1:0-9579 GCA_964496235.1 uncultured Oscillospiraceae bacterium
TCAGCTTCACCGACGATATCTTCACCGCCCTTGACATTCAGGACGATTTGCAGACCCGCTATACCTCCGGCACGGTGTTCCACGCCTTCCTCGGCGAGAAGCTACCGACGTGGGAAGCGGCGGCAAATCTGGTACGCAAGATTGCGGAGAACTACCGTCTGCCGTACTACACGCTCTCCCCCACCTACTCCGTATGCAAGAACCACGGCTACCTCAACGGCGAGCAGTTCACCTGCCCCGAGTGTGGCGAACACGCCGAGGTATACAGCCGCATCACCGGCTACTATCGCCCCGTGCAGAACTGGAACGAGGGCAAGACGCAGGAGTACAAGGAGCGTCGTGAGTATAACATCGGCACGTCCGTGCTGACGCACCAAGGTCCTCTCGCCGCAGGCGAGGCCTCGGAAAAGTGCGAGTGTGCAGAGAGCATTGACGCAGCCGCGTCTCGCGCAATACTCTTCGCCACGCCTACTTGCCCGAACTGCCGCATTGCATGCCAGTATCTTGACAAGGCAGGGTTTGCGTACGAAAAGCTGATGGCAGATGAACATGCCGAGCTTGCCCTCTCTTACGGCATAAAGCAAGCCCCCACCCTCGTCATCACCGACGGCAAGGACTTTGAAAAGTACGCCGGCGCACCCGCGATAAAGGCGTATCTCGCTACCCTCGCACAGTAAAGACACATAAAAACATATACAAAAGCCCGGTATATTCCGGGCTTTAGTTGACTTTCCATCTTTTCATATGAGGTAATTATATGTATGACATTATAATAATCGGCGGAGGTCCTGCGGGCTTGACCGCCGCGACCTACGCCCGACGCGCGGGTAAGAGCGTGCTTGTAATAGAAAAGGCGGCGTTCGGCGGGCAAATCACGTGGTCACCGAAGGTTGAAAACTTTCCGTCCGTGCTGAGTATATCCGGCGCAGAGCTAGGTGACAGACTGCTCGAGCAGGCAATGGAGCAGGGTGCGGAGGTGGAGCTGGACGAGGTTTTGTCCGTCACACTCGACGGCGAGACGAAGCTTGTTCGCACCGAAGGCGGCGCGGAATTTGCCGCAAAGGCGGTCATAATCGCCGCAGGGGCAAAGCCACGCGCGGCGGGGCTTGCGCGTGAGGAGGATCTTGTCGGACGAGGCGTGTGCTATTGCGCGGTGTGCGACGGAGCTTTCTACACCGGCGGCGACGTGGCAGTGCTGGGCGGGGGCAACTCCGCCTTACAGGACGCGCTGTTGCTGAGCGAAAAATGCCGCCGTGTTTACGTGATACATCGCCGCGCGGAGTTTCGCGGCGAGGCGAAGCTCGTTGATGCTCTGCGAGAAAAGGAAAACGTCGAACTTATCACCGAGGCGGGTATATGCAAGCTTTTGGGCAACGACGAGCTGAGCGGTGTTCTCATCGAGCAACGCGGCGAGTCGCGTGAGCTTGCCGTGAGCGGGCTGTTCGTCGCAATCGGTCACGCGCCGGAGCTTGGCGCGTTCGCCGAGCTTATGGAGCTTGACGGACATGGCTACGCCGCCGCAGGCGAGGAGTGCTTGACAAAAACACCCGGTATATTCGTCGCCGGAGACTGCCGCGCAAAGCGTGTCCGCCAGCTCACCACCGCCGTGGCAGACGGCTCTGCCGCCGCTCTGGCGGCATGCGAATACCTTGGGTGAGCATCATGCGTGTAAACGTAAGCGAGTATATGGCGCGTGTCAGCCGTCGGCGTGGCGAGATCATGGGCTTTGCCATAGTGTGCATACTCTTTTTCCATAGCGGCATACGCGTCGTGGAGCCGTGGAACTACTGCTTTAACCTTCTTTGGGGCGTTGACATCTTCTTTTTCTGCACGGGTCTGGGTGTACACCGCTCTCTTTCACGAAGCAACGACGCGATAGCTTTTTACAAGCGTCGCTTTCGCCGCATATACCCGGCATATCTGCCGGTGGTGCTGGTGTTCTTCGCGCCTGTTGCCGCGCGAGCATTTGCGGCGGGTCGGGTATGGTCGACAGTGCAACAGCTTTGGGGCAATATTCTGCTTTTCGGCTGGATAAACGAGCTTGAAAACCAGTTTAACTGGTATCCGCAGGCGATCGCGCTGGTATACTTCGTCGCACCCGCGCTGTATGTCGCGGTTCGTTGCGGCGGAGCGCGAAAGGAGTGGCTTATCGCGCTGTTTTCGTTCTTCATCGTGTCTCAGCCCTGCTTTTTCAACGGAAACCTGCTGATACTCTGGTCTCGTATGCCGTATTTCATGATGGGGCTTATCGGAGAAGAGCTTGCCACACGCAAATGCGACAAGCGCGTGAACGCGCCGTTGCTCATTCTTCTGTTTCTTGCGGGAAATTACCTCATGTACTACGGACAACGCTTCCCTACCGAGCTTTTGTGGGGCTATGGTCTGAGCTGGTATCCGGGGCTGTTGATAGTGCCGGGTGCTATGCTGATACTCCCGTGGGCGTTTGAGCTTTTTGAGCGTGCAGACGCACTTAAATGGATAAACAGGATGCTTGCCATGCTCGGCAAGTGGTCGTTTGAGATTTTCCTTGTGCATTTGCTTGTTTTCGCGCTCCTCAACGAATTCGGTCTGACGATAAGCGGGAATCTGACATGGCTTGCCCTCCTTATTGCCACTGTGCCTCTGTCAATCGGCTATGGGCGGCTGATAAACCGTTGTGTCAAATAAGAAATATGGCTGTTGCGGAGATATTCGCAACAGCCATTACTCTATCTCCGAACATGGTGAAAACGAAACCGAATAATCACAAAAGACACCCTGCGAACAGGGTGCCTTTCGTTTTATATTAGGGGGATAGGGAATAAGTAAGATTTAGATGCGGCATAGTGCGCCGTTAGGGAATGTCGGTAGCCACGAGGGTTTCGAGGGTGGTGAGTATGTTGATGGCACTGCCCTTGGCGAGGGGCTTGTCATCGCCAATCTGAACCCAGATTGCGGTGCGGTCACCCGCCTTGACGAGACCCTTTTCGGAGTCTGCGATATCAACGGTCTTTTCATCCTCGCCGTCAAGCACCGTGTAACTGCCCTTGAACTCGACGAACTTCTTGCCCTCGGGGGCGGTGAAGACGAGGTAGCTGCCGTTCACGGCCTTGGTCGACTTTACATCGTCGCAGGTCATGGTGACATTGCTTATCCCCGCGCCGGTGGTCGCGTCATTGATATTCACCTGGTGCTTGTTTGCCTTGTATTCCGCAATGACCTTGATGCTCTTGGTCTTCTCGGGAACGGTGAACTGCCATGTGCCGTCACCGTTATCCGTCGCGCCGCGATCCTCTCCGCCGATTTTGACACTGACGGATATATCGTGATCATAGGCTTCCTCGCCTTCCTTGACAGAGACATGGACAACGGGATAGGTCTTGCTGTTCACGTCGACAACATACTTGCCGGTAGTGCTGTCGAGAGTGGCATTGTCAATCGCCGTCACTTCAAGCTCGGGGTCAATTTCGAGGTCGATGCTGACGTTGGTGGGAATAAGCTCGGTCTCGACGGTGACAGTGGAATTGCAATCATACATCGGGAAGCTCACTTCGCGCGGTGCCTTGGAGAGGTCAGCGGTTCCTCCGCTCAAGCCGGTGTCTCTGGTAATCGACACGGACTTGAATCTCTTCGCGCTGTCGGTAAGAACGACCTTGATCTCACTGCCGGACTTCGCCTTTACGGTATCGCCGGTGGCTTCCACGCCGTCAACGAGGAGCTTCACATCGCCCTTGCCGGCACCGCTCAAGGTGAGGTCGGACTCAACAGGCGGCTTCTCCTTGAACTCGACCTTGACGCTGACTGCGCCCTCGGGGAGTGCGGTTATGCTGGGTGCGTTTGCACTGCCGTTGCCGAACTCATAGCTTCTCTCGGACGCGCTGTAGGTCACAGAGCCGTCCGCACCGGTCGAGCCGGCAGGATTGAAGGTCTGGGTGTAGGCTGTGCCGTTTACCGTGATGGTGACGGTTGCGGGGTACTCGTAGCCTGCGGCGGGTGCGCCTGTCACGCTGTCACCTGCGACGAGGGTGACGAGGCTACCGAGAGCGGCGGAGATGTTCTTGCTGCCGTCAACAGTGATGCCGTTGATGGTGGCGGTGCCGCCGACGGTTTCTGCCGCGATTTCATACTTTGCCTCGTTCTTGAGCTTGAACTTGACGTGTATGGTGCAAGCCTGACCTTCCTTGACGTTGGGCATCTTGAAGTAGTAATCACCGTTGGTGTACCTCTCTGCCGCGTCGTTATAATCGTTGTAGATGACCCAGATGTTTTCTATCTCGAAGTTGACATCGGGGTTGCTGTCACTGCGTCTGATGACGATGAGGTCATCGGTGCTGACAACTGCGGAGCTGTCGACCTTGTCCTTCAGCCCGCCGCGAGTGAGCGGCAGCTTCTGGTCGCCTATGAAGAGGTCGACCCAGCAGTTGAAGGAGGCGTTGGGGTAGATGCCCTCGTCGAAGTGATACTCGACCTCAAGACCCTCCTGCTTTATAGGCACGAAGGTGACCTTGACGGTGACTTCGCTCTTCGGGAGCAGACCGGGGTCGGCGTAGTAGAGACCGATATCGGTCTTCTTGACCTCGGCTTCGTCAACCTGCACACCTGCGGCGTTGACGTAGGTAAGGGTGACCTTGCCCAGCTCGTAGCCGTCATCGGGCTTGATGTTGGCGATGAGGTTGTCCGCATTCTGACCGACCTTGGCGATGGAGCCGACGGTATAAGTGCCGTGGGCGGACTCGGTGGCAACTATGCTGTAATACTCATCTTCATATACCGGGGAGATGACCACGTCGGCATAGGGCATGGTGAAATAGCAGGTGGTCTCGTTGACGGTGGTGACCTTGAGTGTCTCGGTCTCGCTGTCGGCATACTTGACATCAATATGGTCAAGGAAGAAGCCGGGCTGAGACTCGTGCGAGATGTACACGCACTTGCCCGCCTCAACGTTCATCGGGCTACTGCCGTCGAGCAAGGTGCAAAGACCGTCCTTGCCGGTGAAGTTGGCGTAAGTAGTGCCGTCGATGGTGACCTTGATAGTACCCTTGGCGACGTTGCTGTCGGTGGCAGAGGTAACTCTCTGATACTTGATGGTATGCAGATTGCTGGCGAATGCCGCGCTCAGGTCAATGATGACGGGGTAGTCGGGCATGGTGAAGGAGTGTTCCACGGGGTCAAAGCTGACCTTCTTGGTGACGTCCTTCTTGGAGGCATCGGTTTCATTGGCGTTGAGGATAATGACCTTGCTCCAGTCGAAGTCGTAGCCGGCGTTGGCATCAACGCGCAACCAGACGAGGGAGTTCGGTGCGGCCTCGGTGACGGTGGCAAGTGCGGTATACGCCACTGCCTTGCCGACGTTCGCGCCGTCATGACCGTATTCGATGGTAACGGCGTTGCGGGACATCTCCTTGAAGGTGACGTAGAGGTCAACCTTGTCGGTGTCGGGCAGGACGAACTTGTAGCCGCCGTTTATCGCGCTGTAGGTGATGTAGTTCTTGGTGGTGTCACCCTTGACGGTGTACCACATCTTATCGAGGGTGTAGCCGATGTTCGCCGCCGGATAGACCGTGACATTGTTGCCGCGACCGACGGGAATCTCGAGAGGATACTTGCCCTTGTCGTTGAGTGTGCGACCGAGGACGGAGTAGGTGTTGCCCCAGTTGGTGTATGCATTGCTGTCATCACCTATCGAGTGCGCCACAAGAGTGGTCTGCTTGGTGAAGTTGACATGGATGCGTACATCGCAGTCGGGCATGATGAACTGGTTGGTATCGGTGAGGGTGTAGCGGCTGCCGTCGGCATAGACGAGGACAATGCTGCCCTGTGCCATACCGTTTGCAACGCCCCAAACGTTGACCTGCAGATTGACACCGGCGGCGCAACGAGACACGGGAGTTCCGGTGAGAACGGAGGTGACGTTATACAGACCGTAGGACGAGCTGTCTAGAACAACGTTGTGGTAAAGGTAGAACTTCACGCGGACATCAACGGCGTAATCGGGCATGACAAAGGTGTTGTCCTCGCCGAGGTTGACGCTGACGGTGCTGTCACCGACCTTGGTGACGGTGGAGAGGAAGTAGTAGAAGTCTCTGGAGGAAGTGGCCTCGATCTTGACGGTCTGACCTGCCTTGGCGGAGGTGACCTCCTTGCCGTCAACCAGAAGCTTCACCTTGCCCTCGGTGTTCTCTATGACATTGAGGGCGAAGACGGCATCTGCCGTGGGCTTGACAACCGCAACGACCGTGACAGGCTCGTCGGGCATGGTAAAGCTCATGTTATCGACGGCAATGGTCTTCTTGAAGTTGTCGCAGTAAACCTTGAGGGATTCAAGGGTGTAGTTTTCCTTGGGAGTTACGGTGAGCGTGACACGGTCACCGGCTTTGGCGGATTCAACAACGTTCTCGCCGACCTTGGCGGTGAGAGTGCCGTTGGTGATATCGGTGTAAATCTTGTTGCCGACAGCGGAGTTGTAATCCGGGTCAACCTTGAAGGTCGCCGTTACGGTGACATCAAAGTTCGGCATGGTGAAGGTGCTGTTCTCGACGGCGATGGTGTCGCGGTAATCGTTATATGTAACTCTG
Source organism: uncultured Oscillospiraceae bacterium (assembly GCA_964496235.1). GTDB lineage: Bacteria > Bacillota > Clostridia > Oscillospirales > Oscillospiraceae > Limivicinus. The sequence goes on from CAZBYU010000035.1 coordinate 6,555, forward strand.
ACATTGTCGAGCATGAAGCCGGCCTTGGGAGTGGTTCTGACAACGACCTTATTCCCGGCGTAAGCCTTGGAAACGACGTTGTTGTCAACCATGACGGAAACTGCACCGTTCACAGCGGAGTCAACCTTTATTTCGGACTGCTTTGCCTGCTTGAAGCTGACGGAAACCGTGACAGAGTACGCGGGCATGATGAAGCTGCCGTTATTGACGGTGACTGCGGTGTTGGAATCGCCGACCTTGGTGACATTGATGCTGTCAACGGCATAGCCTGCGTCGGGCGTGGTGACGACCTTGACGGTCTGACCGGAGGTCGCGCTCTTGACGCTCTTGTCACCTACCTGAAGGTCAAAGCTACCGTTGGTGGGCGTCTGGGCGACGAGATTGTACGCGCCGGAGGTGCTGACAGAGCCGGTGGTGCTGCCGGAGACGGAGCCTGTACCCGGAGTGACGGTGGTGTTAGCGGAGACAACGCCGGACACGGGGATATAAAGAAGCTCGCCGACACGGAACGCGCCCATATTGGTTCTGTTGTTTAGAGCCTGAAGCATGGTCTGCACGGAGGTGTAGTTAAGACCGTAATCACTGCACACGATGTTGTAGGCGTTTTCATTGCTCTTCATGGCGTGTGCCATAACGGTGGTGACACCGGTTCCGGTGACATTCGGGCTGGTGGTGGGCAGGAGAATGGTCTTGCCCGCCTGAATGCTGTTGACGCTCTTGAGATTGTTGAGCTTGCAGATCTGGTTTTCATAGGTCTTGTAGCTCAGACCCATGTTGGCATAAATACTGCTGAGGGTTTCGCCCTTCTGCACGGTGTAGCCGACGAGGTAATAAGCCACGTAGTCACCGGTGGGCAGAGAGCTGACCGTGCCGGAGGTGAGACCGGAGCCGGTCGTACCCGCGGCGGCAGTGCCGGACGCGGCAGTGGTAGAGCCAACGGTACCGGCGAGATTCGCCGCCGCCTGGTTGGAAACCGGCAGGCTTAGCTTCGCGCCGACGGAGAGCTTGCTAAACGCGCTCTCACTGGTGAAGCCGTTGAGCTTCATGATAAGATCCTTATAGGTATAGAAATCGACCCCAAGATTCTGGCAAAGCTTGAGGACAGTGTCGCCCTTGGCGACAGTCACGGTCGTGACCTGCGCGTCTGCCGATGCGGACACCGGGATAACCGAGCAGAGAGACACGAGCATGACAACCATCAGAAGAAAACTGATGAGCCGTTTTTTCATGGTATTTGCTCCCCCTAACCGACCCTGAGTGGGTCGTAATTTTACAATGCGTTAAGTCCGTCCACCCGAGCCTGACTTTTGCGGCAGACTTCGGGCGACGCTTTATCTAAGCGCGATCCCCCGCTCTTTCCAGCGCGTTGGGATCGATTCACTTACTTCTTTGCTTCTGCCGTGTCGGCAGAACCTGCGGCGGATTCGATGTTGACCACGCCGCTTATCGGGATATAAAGTGCTTCGCCGACCTTGAACGCGGCGAGGTTATCCTTGCCGTTGAGGGTCTTGAGCATGCTCTCGTTCGCGCTGAAATTCAAACCGTAGCCGGAGGTGACGACGTTATACACCGTTTCGCCGGAGGTCATGATGTGCTTCATGACCGTATAACGCACATCCGTACCTGTGGCGGCGACGCTCGTAGGAAGCAGAAGCTGCTTGCCGACTGAGATCTTGTTAAAGCCGGAGAGGTTATTGAGCGCGAGAATCTGGTTCGCATAGGTCTTATAGCCTATACCCCAACTTTTGTAGATACTGTTGACCGTGTCCCCGGATTCGACCTGATAGTTGACTATGTAGTAGCCAACCTTATCCGTCGAGGGGATCTTGGTGGCCATGCCCGGCTCTTTGGAGCTACCGGTTGCCGCCGCGGCGGTCTGCCCACCGTTTGTGGTGATGGTGACAGTGGATGCCGCGCCGGAAAGGGTCTTTGCCGCCGCCTCGGACACGGGAACGGCAAACTGACTGCCGACCTGTATCTTGCCGAAGTCGCTCTCGTCGGCAACATTGTTAAGTGCCATGACTATGTTCTTATAGCTGTAATAGTCAAAGCCGTGCGCCTTGCATATGCTTATCACGGTGTCACCCTTTGCAACGGTTACAATGGCAACTGTGGGTTCTGCGCTTGCCGTGACCGTGATCGAAAATACCATGACCACAAGCATAACGACGGTGAGCAAAAGGCTTAGCATTCTCTTTTTCATTGTCTTTCTCCCTTAAATCGGAACTGTTGTATACGGTTTTCTTGCCTCTTGCTATATCGACGTTTTATTTTCGCATATGTTCCCCATGATTCGGTTACAATATTACTACAAGTTCAAACAAATTGCAAGAGGTTATTTTCAAAAAGAATCGAAAAATTACAGAAAAATTTCAAAAATTTCGCCCATCCGGTTTACATAATGTAATTATTCATAGCCCATCGGGTTTTTCGACTGCCATGCCCAGGTATCGCGGCACATATCGTCGAGATCATACTCCGCCTTCCAGCCGAGCTTTTCGGCGCTCTTGTCGGGGCTGGCGTAAACCGTGGCGACATCGCCGGGGCGACGAGCGACTATTTCATAGGGTACTTTCTTGCCGGTAACGCGCTCGAAAGCCTTGACCATGTCGAGGACGCTGTAGCCCGTACCCGTACCGAGGTTGAACACGCTCTCTCCGCGGTTTTCCTGCATATACTCAATGGCGGCAACGTGACCGCGAGCAAGGTCGACAACGTGGATATAATCGCGCACACCGGTGCCGTCCGGGGTATCGTAATCATTGCCGAAGACGGAAAGATGGTCACGGCGACCGACGGCGACCTGAGAGATGAACGGCATGAGGTTATTGGGTATGCCCTGCGGGTCTTCGCCGATGAGACCGCTGGAATGTGCGCCGATGGGGTTGAAGTAGCGAAGCAGGACGACCGACCAGTCATCAAGGGCATGGGCGGAGTCACGCAGGATCTGCTCGTTCATATACTTTGTCCAGCCGTAGGGGTTTGTACACATACCGGTGTGGGAATTTTCGCGCAGGGGCATGTC
>CAZBYU010000036.1:0-5276 GCA_964496235.1 uncultured Oscillospiraceae bacterium
AGGCAGCGGACTGCAAATCCGCGATTCCCCAGTTCAAGTCTGGGTGGCGCCTCCATAAAAGGCACTTGCGAGAGCAGGTGTCTTTTGCTATACTTGAAAAGTCGATGATATGCTGATGACCCCACTGTCAGCAGACAAACGGACACAACCGGTGGGACTTCTTCAGAAACTGCCGGAAAAGTAAACCGAAGGTGAACAAAATGGCTGAAAAGAAAGAAAACCGCACTCATGTATCCATATTCCACCGCATTTTTCTATACATCGTGGGTGCAATCCTGCTGGGATTCGGGATCGTTTTGTGCGTGAAATGCGAAATGGGCGTTTCACCCATCAACAGCATTCCCTATGTTGCAATGAACCTCGTACCGCTAAGCCTTGGTACGCTCAGTATTATTTTCTACCTCGTCAACATCGCCGCCGAGCTGATTCTGAGCGAGCGAAAACAGTATATTGGGATTCTTTTGCAACTACCGGTCTCTCTGCTCTTCGGCTTTGTGATCGACCTGTGGGACGCGCTACTTCCCTCCGCCGGAAGCCTCGTCATGCAGATTGTCTGCCTGTGTGGAAGTCTTTTTTTTACCGCTTTCGGCATCATGCTGATCGTCACCGCGCGTCTGGTTCCCGATCCGCCGACCGGTGCGGTTCAAACCATTAGCCGTGTTGCGAAGAAACCTATGGGTTCTGTGAAGATTGTCTACGACTGTGCGTGTGTCCTCATTTCACTGCTGCTCGGTCTGCTCGGGGCGCACCGGATCATAGGCTTCGGCATTGCCACCATCGCCTCGGCTATCTTCGTCGGGCGCATTCTTGCGTTGCTGCAAAGTACGGTTGGAAATCGACTGAGACGATACTTCCCTGAAATAGATGCCTGATGACCTGTTCTCTTCAGATAACAAATGGCACACAAGCGGAGTCTTGCCATGACAACAAAAAAGAGAAAAGAGAAAGTGAAAAATTGGGAAATTAATATCCAAATTCACAAAGCAAGACATGTCAGAGCTGATTACGTTTTGCTCGAAACCCGACAACTCCTCGGAGTTGTCGGGTTTTTGCACGGCTTGTGCAGGCTATCTTGTGCAGGCTATCTCATATAACGGAAGAACAAAAAATGTAATTGAAATACTTTTCTGCCATTCTATTTTCAATACCCGCGGGTGAAGGTCGGTGTTCCGTCCTCGGCATAGGCATAGTGGGAACAGAATGGTGTGGTAGGGCGTTCGTTGTCGAAGCTTTCCACGCGGATCAGGCGGCTTTGGTCGTCGTAATAATATACGTCTTTTACCCACATACTAGCCGAGTTGTCGTTAACCTCGGCAAGGAGACCGTTTTCGCCGTAGATATACGCGATATCACGCGTCACACTGCCGTCCGGGTCGTGCCAAATCTCTCGAATAAGCTTTCCGTCGGGGTCGTATTCAAAATTTCTTCCGCGGGTTTCGCCAAGTTCGTCCATAACACGTCGGGCTATGCACTCGCCGTCTTTAACATAATCATATTCCACCGTTCCAAACGACGAGCCTACAGGCGGTTCAATGAGCGTGGTGACGATACCGTCGCGCTCGCTGTACCCCTTGGGTGCAATCGGCACAGCGAACTGCTCAAAAATGCTCACGCCCAACATACAGCTTTGCGTCGTACCGTAGATATAAAGCAGATTCTCCCCGCTGTCGAGGGTGTAGGCAAGGGTGGACGTGCCGTCGGCGTGGTCGAGGATAATGGGGTCCCACACGGCGCACTTCGCTCTGCCGCCGGGAATATAGCTATAACGCAGGGTTTGACCCAGCAATTCAAGGTCGGCGGGGTCGGAGAGAGTGTACCACTCCCCTGTTGCACGTACATAGAGCGACGCGCCGGTCAAGTCCGAAAGCGGTGCGCCAAAACGTCTAAGCTCTTTTTCACCGGGAACGAGGTTTTCTTGAAGTGCGACCGGGCGCATGTCAAAGCCCACGCCGACGCTCCACTCGACACCTGTCGCGCTCTTAGTCAGCTCGACACTGCGGCAATACACCCGCTCGCCGTCGACCTCCTCATACGTCCAGTCAAGCGGCTGTTTCGCCACACCGGCAAATTGCACCCAGCCTATAAAGGTGTCGCTACCCGGAATGAGCAAGTAATCCATTAGGCGGAAGCCCGCGATGTACGGCTCAATCTCCTGCGCGTAGGCAAGCTTCAAATAATACTCGGCATTGCCATCACCCTCGGCGGCGGAAAAATCCGCCGTCTTGTCCTGCACGGCAATGAGCGCGGCAGTGTCCACACTTGCATACTCACGCGTCGGGGCAAAGTCCGTATCCATGCCGCGCGTGGGGTCTGAAAACGACGCCCAGTCAAAGCACTCGGCAAGCTTTTCAAGCTCGGTGTCGGAGATGTCGTATGTGACATACTCATCTCCCACTCCGTCAATCACGCCGTCACCGAGATAGTCCGCGGCAGAGTCGTGCAGAAAGCTGACGGAGATGAAGGCATTGTCTGTTTCATAGAAGATGAACGACTGCTTGCGCTCTGAGTCCGGTGCGGTGTTGGCAAGGTGCAGGCGCGTTCCGTCTGCAATGTCATAATCCCACTCGGTGAAGGCGTTCACGTCGGCAACGGAGATGGTGACGTAATCCAAAACGCCCTTTACACTGCGCGTAAGCTGATAGGGAATGTCATAGGCATGCACGTCGGAATAGATTCTGCCCTCGGCATGGAAGGTGCCGGATGTATAGATATACGCACTCCGATATTCATTAGCATAGCCGTCGGCACTCGCCGTAACACGACCGACAGCGGCGGTTTCGCAGAAATCGCGCTCATTTTTCGGCGTGTAGGACGTACTCAATGGGGCAAGGGAATATTTTTCGCACAGTGCGTTGAGCTTATCCAAATCCGCCTGATTTGAAATACCGTAGGTGCCGTATTTTTCGGCGCAGTCGGCGGCAAGGACGTTGTCAATCTCGCGCGGTGCGCCGGCTTGCTCGGCGAGATAGTCAAGCCACTCCGCCGCGCCTTTCGACTCCGGCGTGTCGGCAAGACCCTGAAGCGATATGCGTGAAAGCCCCTCCACGGTCGATTCATCTGTTTTAAGCCCCGCAAGCCCAAACCACCCGGCGGCATACGCCGCCACGGTCAAGAGGGCTGTTATAAGCGCGGCGGCAAGCAACACACGCGTAAGCTTGCGCGTAGCGACACGTTTATCGCGCTTTTCCGCCATTCCTATACCGAGCGCGGTACAAGTATCGTAGATATAGCTGTCGTTTATATATCCGAAAGCCGTCAAAAGCTGCTTTGAATTCATATATACCCCTCCTTTTCGAGCGTGAGACGCATTGCTTTCCGTGTCCGAGAGAGCATAGAGGCGGTTTTGGAGCGTGTGAAGCCTTGCTTCTCGGCAATCTCGTTCACCGGCATCAGGAAGAAATAGCGCGCAACAAACACACGCCGCTCGGTATCGCCCAGAGTGGCGAGAAAGGCGTTTATCGCGCCGACAAGCTCGCGCAATTGAAAGCTCAGCTCGGTATCATCACGCGAGGCAACATCAAAAAGCTCATCGAGCGCGAGCGGCACCTCTCCCCCGCCGCGCTTTAAGCGCGTATCCGAAAGGACGCGGTCAAGGGCGGCGTTGCGGACAATGCGCCCCAAGTACGGCGAGAGACGCGCGGGGCGATTATCGGGCATGGAGTTCCACGCGCCGACATAAGTGTCGTTTACGCACTCCTCCGCGTCCTCGCGGTTTGCAAGTATGTTCATGGCGATCTTGTGCAGATACGCACCGAACTTCTTCACTGTTTCATCTATGGCGCGTTCCGAGCGTTGCCAATAAAGCTCGACTATCTTTACATCGTCCATACTAAATATCTCCTTTACAGCATGGATTTAAGGTACCTTCACTTATAATAACGAGGTTTGGGGTAAAATGTTGCAGGTAAGCTCAAATAATTTTCGGCTTTTTCGCCACGCGGGTAAAGTTGCACATGGCGGAAAAGTGTGCTAGAATATCCGAGCAATAAGGGGAAGCTATAATAAAACAAGAAGTCGTATTTTGAAAGGCGAGGCAATGGACAACAAACATTCAGCCGGGAAAAAGGCGCGTTTGACGCAAATGACAACAGAGCCGGTCGAGCGGCTTATATGCAAAATGGCAGTGCCGACGATAATATCCATGCTGGTGACAGGGCTTTATAATATCGCAGACACGTATTTCGTCGGGCAGATAGGCAACGAAGCCACGGCAGGCGTGGGGCTTATTCTGCCTGTCATGGCGATAATACAGGCGGTTGGCTATTTCTTCGGTCAAGGCTCGGGCAACTACATCTCCCGCTCACTCGGCGCAAACGACATGCGCCGCGCCGAGACCATGGCGGCAACAGGCGCGGTATCGGCAATTTTATGCGGAGTTTTGATATGCATAGGCGGGTTCGCATTTGATAATGCAATTCTCGTTATGCTCGGCGCGAGAGAGGACCTGCTGGACGCACTGACGATACAATACGCCGGGGAATACCTGCGTATTATACTGCTGGGTGCGCCGTTCATGTGTGTGTCGTGCGTTTTGAACAACCAGTTGCGTTTTCAGGGGAACGCGGTGTTCTCGATGATAGGGCTGGTGTCCGGCGCGATACTGAACTGTGTGCTTGACCCTATATTCATCACAACTCTCGACATGAAGGTGCGCGGCGCGGCATACGCCACGGTGATCAGTCAGATAGTGAGCTGTGGATTGCTGTATGCGGGAACACTGCGCTCCGACGGCTTGAAGATACACATTAAAAACTTCAGACCCACGCCGTACTACCTCAAAAACATCTGCATAAGCGGTCTGCCGTCTCTGTTCCGTCAGGGGCTAACGAGTGTATCGAGCATGTGCCTCAACGCCGCGGCGGCAACGGCGGTATCCGCATCTCTTGCCACACAGACAGTCGCGGCGATAACGGTGGTAAACAAGATAACCATGCTCGCCTTTTCCGCGCTCATTGGCTTCGGACAGGGCTTTCAGCCGATATGCGGGTTTAACTACGGTGCCAAACGCTATGACCGCGTTTGCCGGGCATATAAATTCTGCCTGCGCGTGGCATTTATCTTCCTTGGCGTGATGGCGGTGACAGGCTGGTTCTTGGCAGAACCCGCAGTCGCACTTTTCCGCGATGACGCGGAGGTGATCGCAATAGGCAAGGTCGTTATGCGCTGTCAGTGTGCGACGTTCTGGATTTTGGGGCTTGTCGTGATGACGAACATGCTGTACCAGAACATAGGACGCGTCGTCGGCGGAACGGTACTCGCAATGGCGCGAAACGGGC
>CAZBYU010000036.1:5286-9409 GCA_964496235.1 uncultured Oscillospiraceae bacterium
ACGGGCTGTACTTCATTCCCGCGGTGCTGATTCTGCCGCATTTGGTCACCCCCGCCGTCTGGGGCGTTTACATTGCCCAGCCCGTGGCGGATATCTGCGCGTTTCTGACCGCGCTTCCGCTGGCAATAAAAATGTACAAAGAGCTTAAAGAACGCAACAAGGAGATTTTGAACAATGAAGGTACTTGAAAACCTCGAACCGAAAAGCGTATTCGGCTTTTTTGAGGAGCTGTGTGCCATTCCCCATGGCAGTCGCAACACCCGCGAAATAAGCGATTATCTCGTCCGCTTTGCGAAAGAGCGCGGCTTGGAGCATTATCAGGACGAGTTGAACAACGTGATCATCATCGCGCCCGCAACACCCGGATATGAAAACGCAGAGCCGGTGATTATTCAGGGACATATGGACATGGTCTGTGAAAAAGCCCCGGACTGTGAAAAGGACATGGCGCGTGAGGGGCTTGACCTCGCCGTAGAGGGTGACTGCATTTTCGCCCGCGGCACGACTCTCGGCGGTGACGACGGCATTGCCGTGGCAATGGCGTTGGCTGTTCTGGATTCCGACACGCTACCCCACCCACGTGTGGAGGCAGTGATAACCGTGGACGAGGAAATCGGCATGGAGGGTGCGGCGGGGATAGACCTCTCTCCGCTTAAAGCACGCCGCCTGATAAACGTCGACTCCGAGGAAGAGGGTATATTCACCGTCGGCTGTGCGGGCGGTGCATGCACGGAATGCACCCTGCCCATTACGCGCGAGGCGTCTGACGGCGTGGCTCTCGACATTACCGTAACCGGGCTTCTAGGCGGGCATTCCGGCGCGGAAATAGACAAGGGGCGTGCCAACGCCGACATGCTGATGGGGCGTGTGCTGTACGCAATGAGCAAGGCATGCGAGTTGCGCCTTGTGTCTGTCAACGGCGGGTTGAAAGATAACGCCATACCCACGGCGGCGTATGCAAGCGTCATTGTAGCAGATACCGACGCGGCAAAGAGGGTTTGCCGCGAGATGGAGGCACAGTTTAAGAACGAGTACCGAGTAAATGACGGCGGTATATCCGTTTCCGTGTCCGAGGGCAAGAGCGCGAGTGCGAGTGCGATGGACAAAGCATCAAGCACGAAATGCATCACGCTTCTGACCTGTGTTCCGAACGGCATACAGGCCATGAGCGCGGATATACCGGGGCTTGTACAGACCTCACTTAACCTCGGCATACTCACAACCGATGACGACAAGCTCACCGCCGCATTCAGCGTGAGAAGCAGCATTGCAAGCCAGAAGCGCATGCTGATCGACCGCCTCACCGCGCTGACCGAACAGCTCGGCGGCACGGTATCCGTCAGCGGAGACTACCCCGGCTGGGAGTTTGACCCCGATTCAAAGCTACGCGCACTTATGGCAGAGGTCTTCACAGAGCAGTATGGGCATGAGCCGGTCGTGGGTGCGATACACGCGGGGCTTGAATGCGGCTTGCTTATAGAAAAGCTACCGGGGCTGGACTGCGTGTCGATAGGACCGGACATTGACGAGATACACACCTTCCGCGAAAAGCTGCACATCGCGTCCACCGGGCGCACTTGGAAGCTACTGACCGAGACGCTGAAGAGAATGAAGTGATAATATAATGCACAGAGTGCGGTCTTTGACCGCCTCTGTGCTTTTTTCATTTGTAAAAATAGCCGGAAGTGCGCTTGAAGTATTCCTTGGCAGTGGTGTAAAACTCCGGATACTTTTCCGAAATGATGCACATAAGAACGTCAAAGTCTTCGGTTCGGTGGTTTGCTTCAAAAAGCTCGTACACTGTGCGTACGAGTATAATCTTGCCGACCACCGACGGCTCTACGCTTATCACATCATATTACCCGACGAGTGCTTCAAGCTCACCATCGGAAAGATGCAGTTTCTCCATCGCCGTTGAGTTGGGGTATGGCAACTCGACAAAATCCATGTGATTGCGCTTTAACGCTCCGTTGTCGAAAGAGAAGTATCTGCGATAATGCATGAAGCCGTAATAATCCGCGTCGAGATTTTTCCACGCCCAATACTGCGCCGTCAGCTCACAATACATTTTGTTCTTTGCTGAGATATTGTCACCGGTATTGTCGTGGAGATGCGCGGGGTTGATGCAACCGGTTATATCTGTGCCGACCTGAATCGGCTTTATGATATCAGATGATATGAGTTCGCTTCTTTTATGGTATGATGTGAATATTTTTATATTCATTGTTATCGCTTTCGTTTACTTGTGTCCGTCACAGCGTCTCAACCGCGTCAAGGGCGGCGCGGACGACCTTATCCATGTCATAATATTTATACTGCCCCAAACGCCCACCGAAGCTCACGCTTTTCTCTTTGTCTGCAATGGCTTTGTATTCGGCATACAGTGCGCTGTTTTTCTCGTCATTCACGGGATAATACGGCTCCAGCCCTGGCTTCCATTCAGCGGAATACTCGCGCGAGATGACCGTGGTGGGCTGTTTGCCGAACTCGAAATGCTTGTGTTCAATAATGCGGGTATAGGGTATGGCGCGGTCGGTATAGTTGACGACGGCATTGCCCTGATAATTTTCCTCATCAAGCTCCTCGGTTTCAAAGCGCACACTGCGGTATTGCAGTGTACCGAGCCTATAGCCGTAAAATTCATCTATGCAGCCGGTGTACACCGTTTTTTCGGCAATGTCGGGTTCGGTCTTTATAAGCTCGAAATAATCCGTATTCAGTCTGACCTCTACCCCGGCGAGCATTTTCTCGACCATGCGGGTATATCCGCCGATGGGTATGCCTTGATAACGGTCGTTAAAATAATTATTGTCATAGGTGAAACGGCAGGGCAAACGCCTGATGATAAACGCGGGAAGCTCCGTGCAGTCACGCCCCCACTGCTTTTCGGTATATCCCTTGACAAGCTTGGTGTAGACATCCGTTCCGACAAGGCTGAGTGCCTGCTCCTCCAGGTTCTTCGGCTCAGTTATATTCAGCGTTGCCACCTGCTCGGCAATTTTAGTTTGTGCCTCCTTCGGAGTTCTCACACCCCACAGCTTGGAAAACGTATTCATGTTGAAAGGAAGATTATAAAGCTCGTCCTTATACACCGCAATGGGGCTGTTGACGTAATTATTAAACTCGGCAAAGCGATTGACATACTCCCAAACCTCGCGGTCACTCGTGTGGAAGATGTGCGCCCCATATTTATGCACGTTTATCCCGCTTATTTCCTCGGTGTAAACATTGCCGGCTATATGCCCGCGCCTGTCTATCACTATACAGCGTTTGCCTCGCTTTGCAAGCTCATGCGCCGTCACCGCGCCGTAAAGCCCCGCACCGACTATAAGATAATCATACTTCATATATTCACACCCACTTTGATATTCTCCTGCTCGAATTTTACCACGCGTCGGATTATTAGTCCAGAATTTTGTCTCTTTATAATATTTTTTCGCTTCCGCTATTGACAAAGTGAACCTATGGGCATATAATGCGATTGAACATTTGAATGATTGTTCAATCGTCAAATCGGATTAGTATAGGAAATGAGTTTATAAAGGAGAAGCAAAAAATGAAGAAGACCTACATGATCGACGTTGACTGTGCAAACTGCGCGAACAAGATGGAGTTTGCCGCAAAGGAGACCGAGGGCGTGAAGGACGCAAGCGTAAACTTCATGGCGTTGAAGATGAGCGTGGAGTTTGAAGACGGCGCGGACGCAAAGAGCGTGATGAAAAAGGTGTTGGAAAACTGCAAGCGCGTCGAGGAAGACTGCGAGATCTTCTTCTGATTTCAGCTTAATATGAGGACAAAAGCATGAACAAAAAGCAAAAGAAGCTGTTGTGGCGCATTATCGCGGCAAGCGCGTTGACGGTCGCGCTGTCGTTTCTGCCGATTGATGGTCTGCTGAAGCTCGCTTTGTTTCTCGTGCCGTATTTCACGATAGGCTGGGAGACACTGAAAAAGGCGGCAAAGGGCATAATGCGCGGTCAGCCCTTTGACGAGAACTTTCTCATGGCAGTGGCGACGGTGGGTGCGGTCGCGCTGGGCGATTACCGCGAGAGCGTTGCAGTCATGATCTTCTATCAGATAGGCGAGCTTTTTGAGGGCATCGCCGTGGGCAAAAGCCGCCGCAGTA
>CAZBYU010000037.1:0-9335 GCA_964496235.1 uncultured Oscillospiraceae bacterium
TGGTTACACTGCACCTTTTCCCGTATATCTACCTTTACACCTCCGGTGCGATGAACAGCATTGACTCCTCCCTCGAGGAGGCGGCGGAGAACCTCGGCATGAGCAAGCTGCGCCGCATTTGGACGGTGACCCTGCCTGTCATTCTTCCGTCTATACTTGCCGGTTGCATCATGGTGTTCATGACCTGCCTTGCCGACTTCGGCACTCCGATGCTCCTCGGTGAGGGCTACACGGTGCTTCCGGTATTGGTCTACAACGAGTATATGTCCGAAAGTGCGACCGACCCATACATGGCATCGGCACTGTCGGTCATCATAGTGTTCTGCTCGCTGGCAATGCTGGCGGTGCAGAAGCTGGTGGTGGATAAGCGCAACTACATGATGAGCTCGCTTCGCCCGCCTCAGGAGACCGAGCTTCGCGGAAGCAAACGCTTTTGGGCATCTCTGCCGATATACCTGGTTGTCGCGCTTGCGTTCCTGCCGCAGATCGTCGTTGTGTGCCAGTCGTTCGTGGAGCGTAGCTTCTCCGGTATGGTCAAGGGCATAAACCTCAACAACTACCGCTCTATCATGTCTCGCCTCGGGCGAAACATCACCAACACATACGTGTTCTCTCTCGTTGCGATAGTGTTTATCATCATCGTGGGCATACTCGTATCGTACGTTCTCGTTCGCAAGAAGGGCAAGGTTGCAAACCTCATCGACACGCTGATAATGTTCCCCTATGTTATCCCCGGTTCTGTCCTCGGTATCGGTCTTATCGTGGCGTTCAACCGCAAGCCCATCATTCTCGTGGGTACGTCGGCGATAATGATAATATCCTATGTTGTGCGTAAACTGCCATACACAGTGCGCTCGGGCAGTGCGTTCCTATACCAGATGGATCCGTTCATTGAGGAAGCGTCGATAAACCTCGGTGTCTCGCCGATGAAGACCTTCTTCACGGTTACGGCGCGTATGATGTTGCCCGGTATCATGTCCGGCGCGGTTTTGAGCTGGATTACATGCATTAATGAGCTTTCAAGCTCCATTATGCTCTACTCCGGCAAGACCTCTACCATCGCCGTTGCGATTTATCAAGAGGTCGTGCGTATGAGCGACGGTACTGCCGCCGCACTCGCCACGATACTCACTTTGACCACGATTATCTCGCTGGTCGTGGTGTTCCGTCTTACCAAGGGCAAGGTTAAGATAGTATGATAAAGAATATCGTTTTTGATATGGGTAATGTTCTCTTGGCTTTTGACCGGGAACGGTTTCTGGATGCCGTCGGCGTACAGGGTGAGGATAGGCGTGTGTTGATGAACAACGTCTATCTCTCGGTCGAGTGGGCGAGAATGGACAGAGGCTCTATGACCGAAGCCGAGGCCGCCGAGAGCATGTGCCGTCATGTGCCGGAGAGACTCCATGAGAGCGTACACCGCCTTGTGGACGAATGGGACAGACCGATTATCCCCGTTCCCGGCATGGCGGAGCTTGTCTGCGAGCTGAAAGAGGCGGGCTACGGCGTGTATCTTCTCTCGAACGCAAGCTATCGCCAGCATGAATACTGGCCGCGTGTGCCGGGGAGCGAATACTTCGACGGAACGCTTATTTCCGCAGATGTAAAGCTCGTAAAGCCCGAGAGGGAAATATACGACCTCCTTTGCGAAAGCTTCAACCTCGTGCCGAGTGAGTGCGTTTTCATCGATGACGCGACAAACAATGTCGAGGGAGCGGAACGCGCGGGGATATGCGGCATAGTGTTCCATGGCGATGCCGAGGAGACACGGGATAAACTGCGCGAGCTTGGCGTAAGAATCTGAGCAAGCAAAAAAAGACTCATCGGGTGTGCCGAGGCACACCCGATTTCTATAGCATATTACAATTACACATATCTCGGTCTCGGCAGGGGCTTGTCCGTGATGATGCGACCGAGGCAAACAAGCTTATCGCGCTTTGACGGCGGAATAATTACATTCTCGCTCTGCCGCGCGGGGTTTGCCGCGAGCAGCATAAGTGCGCCGGAATAGCTCTCGCACCATTGTCGGCATAAAACACGCCCCTCGTACATGAAAACACCTACTCCGAACTCCTCCGGCGGTGAACCGACGGAAACATATACGCACTCGCCCGCGCCAATATACGGTTGCATGCAGTCATCGCTTATGCAAAGGCTCATTGCCGCGTCATTCGGCGCGTCCCCGCGAGGTACAAGCTCATATTCGGATTTTGTCAATGCCGTGTCACCGTCCTTTTTTGATAATCTAACTCTATTATCTGCGTGGCAAAATGTCAAGTGATGTTGGGATTTTTGCGTTAATTTAACTCAGTTATCACATTTTTGCGTGAAGAAATGTAAACAATCAATCAAATTTTTTGAATATCTCTTGGCAAATGGTCAAATCGTGCTAATATATGCTAAGATTCAATACTCCGAAGGGTGATTATGACATGCTTTTCTATGCTTTTCTTGTAATTGCGGCGGCGATTGCTGCGCTTTACGTGTGCGCCGCCGGTGGTGCGATCTGGGCAGGCGCACTTGTTTTTGTGGGCGCGTTTGCGGGGCTTGTGGTGCTGTTTGTGCTTGTTATAGGTCTGCTGACGCTCAATGTAGACAAGACCAAGCCCATTGAAAAGCAGAATAGAATATGCCGTTGGGCGATAGTGAGCGCGACAGGGCTTATGTTGCAGTTTTTCGAGGTGCGTACACATGTCACCGGTGCGGAAAAGCTGCCAAAAGGTCGGTATGTGTTCATCAGCAACCACCGCTCCGCCTTTGACCCACTCATAGTATTCAACAAGCTCGCCCAATGTGACCTCGGGTTTATCTCCAAGCCCTCCAATATGGCTCTGCCCGTGGTGGGTAAGGTGGCATACGGCGCAGGCTGTCTCGGCATTGACCGCGAGAATGACCGAAACGCACTCAAAACCATTATCGGCGCGGCAAATTATCTGAAAAACGATGTGTGTTCCATTGGCATTTACCCTGAGGGTACAAGAAGCCACTCCTCAAAGCTTTTGGAGTTTCACGCAGGGAGCTTCAAGATTGCTCAGAAGGCGAATGTGCCAGTTGTGGTGTCGTCGATACGCGGGAGTGAGGGAGTTACCAAGCGGATTCTGCGCGGCTCGGACGTATATATCGACATTCTTGAGGTTATTCCCGCCCAGACCGTGAAGTCCGAGCAGACGCATGAGCTTGCCGAGCATTGCAAGGGCTTGATAGAGAGCCACCTTGCTGAGTGCGAGGCGTGAGGGGGAGCGTGGAAATGAAAAACGTTGCACTTGTGACCGGCTCATCGCGCGGCATAGGCGCGGCAACCGCGGCACTCTTGGCGAGAAACGGTTATGCCGTGTGCATAAATTATGTCGAGCGTGAGGATAAGGCACATGAGCTTGAAGCGATGCTTCGTGCCGAGGGCTGTGAGGTGATGAGCTGTCGCGCGGACGTGTCCGAACGCGGCGAGGTCGATGCGATGGTACGTGAGATAGAGCAACGCATGGGTCATGTGACCTTGCTTGTTAATAACGCGGGAGTTGCGCGTCAACAGCAGTTCCAGGACATAACAAGCGAATACTGGCAACATATTTTTGCTGTGAACCTCGGCGGGTGTTTCAACGCGACGCAAGCGGTTCTTTCTAACATGTTGCACGAACACTCCGGGTGCATCATAAACGTAAGCTCCATCTGGGGAAGCCATGGCGCGTCGTGTGAATCGGCGTATTCCGCTACAAAGCATGCCATAATCGGGCTGACGCGCTCACTCGCCGCGGAGCTTGCTCCGACCGGGATACGCGTGAACGCGGTCGCCCCTGGCGTTATCGACACCGACATGGTCAAGGTACTCGGCGAGGAAACGCTGAAATCTCTTGCCGATGACGTTATCCCACTCGGTCGCCTCGGACGCGCCGATGAAATCGCGGAAAGCATTCTCTATCTCGCCCGCGCCGAATATGTCACGGGTCAGGTTCTAGGTGTAGACGGCGGATTTATAATATAATAACTGTGTTTGTATCTGTCGAGGTACGGCGGTCTCCGCCGTACCTCGGTCTTTTTTTTGCTATTGTGGCTGTTCATTACATTACCCTTGTACACTCGCCGGCTTATCCACCTCCGTAGCGAAACGGTTTTCGGCAGTAAAAACAGCATTGACATATTGCTGTTTGACAGCGTATTGTGCTGTTGCCGATTATCGTTTTTTGACAAGTTGCTAAGATTTTTTAACATTGATTTATATGTATTGTGCATAAGCATTAGCGAAACGTCAATAAACATTCATTTAGCGCATTATTGTTCGCGATGTGCGACAAAAAACGCTTTAAAAAAGCGCATTTGCACCTTGCTTCGGAGCGATTTGTCAATTGCTGATGATTTTTGCATATCTGCGTTTTGAGGTGAATTCTATGTATTTCGTCGAAAAGATGACAATACTTGTTTTTTACAAATGAAACAGGATATTTTTGTGCATTACTTATAATAATATTACCTAGACATTAAATAGGTAGAAATATTATTTCATGTTATTCATGCTCGTGCTATTATATCCACAGTTAATTAATGGATTGTATTATATGAAAGGAAATGGAGAAATCATAGGAAAAACAAGAAAAAATTGTCTCTTCCGGCGTGGATATTCATCGGCATGCTGACCGGTATTCTTGTGGGTCTGCTGTTTTTGAAAAACCCCGGTTTACCACCGACTACCTCAAGCCCATCGGCACGCTTTTCATCAAGCTGCTGAAGTTCCTTGTTGTGCCTGTGGTTCTGTTTTCGATCACAGACGGCGTTGTCTCCTTGCAGGATCTTAAACGCGTCGGCTCTGTCGGAATTAAGACGTTTCTTTACTAAATGGTCACGACTGCGATCGCCGTTGTCATCGGTCTTGTTGTCGTGAATATGTTCAAGGACCATTTCCCGATGTTGCCGAGTGCGGAACTCAATGCGCTTGAGTACACGGCAAATGAATCTCCGAGCGTCATGCAGGTTATCGTCGATATCTTCCCCGATAATCTCCTTGCCCCTATGGTTGAGATGGACATGTTTCCGGTTATAGTTATTGCACTGTTCCTCGGAGCGGGCATTCTCGCCTCTGGTGAAAAGGGTGCGAAGATAGGTGAGCTTGTCAACTGCATGAACGATGTCGTGATGAGCATCATGATGATCATCATAAAGTTCACCCCGATAGGTGTCTTCTGCCTGATGGCAAGCGTCGTTGCGGTCAACGGCGCGTCCATAGTCGGCACTCTCGCAATAGTCATCGGCGTGGCTTACATCGGCTGCATCCTGCATGTCATCATTGTCTACGGTCTCTCCGTCCGCTTTCTGAACGGCATGAGTCCCATCGCTTTCTTCAAGGGTCTTGCCCCCGCAATGATCTGCGCCTTCAGCACAACCTCCTCCAATGCAACCCTCCCTCTGAACATCGAGTGTTGCAACGAGATGGGTGCAGTGCCTTAGATAAGTGCTTTCGTTCTCCCCCTCGGCGCGACAATAAACATGGACGGCACGGCGATATATCAGGCGGTGTGCGCGGTGTTCATCGCATGCTGTTATGGCATTGACCTGTCCCTCAGCCAGGTGTCTATGATAGTTCTCACGGTCACTCTCGCCTCCGTCGGTACGGCGGGCGTTTCCGGCGCGGGCATGATAATGCTGGCAATGGTGCTTACCTCCGTCGGTCTCCCGGTCGAGGGTATCGCAATCATCGCGGGCGTGGATAAGCTCTTCGACATGGGTCGTACAACTCTCAATATCACCGGTGATGCCATCTGCGCGATTTGGATATCCAAGCTCGAACGCAACAAGAAAGCCAAAGCCGAGGCAAAGCTCAACAGCTGATGATCCTTGCGGCTAAAGCAAAAGTATAAGTTATAACGTAAATCAATAGCGGGTGCTGTAACCGGCACCCGCTGTTGCCATCACCCTCACTTTAATACACTTCCGTCGGAGAGGGTGATACTATATCCGTTGAAATTGATTAATCCGGCGTTGTCGAGCGTTGAGATACTGCAATCACCGGTCAGCGTCCATGTGCAGCCCTCGCCGATATGCACGGTGACGTTCCCATCTGCCGCATGTTCTTCGCCGTTTTTCAAAATGCTGATGCTGCCGATGAAACTGCTTTCGTTTTTCAGCGTGATATCCAGTGTGGAAATACTGTCGACAAGGATATCCCCATCAAGCTCCTGCGCGTCCGCTGTAAAATCGACCTTAGCACCGTTTTCTCCGGCTTTGCCCCAACCTCGCGTGCCGGAATTGCCACTTACGCGCAAAAGATAGCCGCTTTTGTCGTTGTTCTTAATGGTCACATTGCTTAAATTGATTTCAGCGTGGGTGTTTGTGACGTAGAACATATCACCGCTGTCACCGGTGAGTGTACCGCCGGTGATATCAAGCCGTGCCGTGCCGATGTCTGCGTCTCCGGACATGGACTGATACAGCATCACGTTGTGTACGTTTTCATCGGAGCTTGAACCCGCGTCCTTGCTCATACAGCCGTATACCGCGCAGTTGACAAGCGTTATCGAGTTTTTCCCCTCGATCACAAGAGCCTCGGAGTTCTTTGCCGACAGTGTCGCGGTTTTCACGCTGATATCTGCGGTGGAATATATCGCGGGGGAGTTCAGCCCAGAGGTGCGGTAGCTCCCTTCGGTCACAGTAACGCTTCCCCCGCCGCGATCGGAACGTATTGCCGCCGAGGAATTGCCCTCGGTCGTCACAGTTAGGCTTTTTGCCTCGGTCGTGCCGCCGCCGGTCGTCTGTATGCCGCCGGAGTTATCGCCGGTCGTTGATATGGTTGAACCGGATATGCTCACGCGCGTACCCTCGCCATATGAGAACACACCGTTTCCGTTTTTCACGGAAGAGCTTATGCTTGCCCCAGATATTTCCGCCAAAGCCCCATTTGTGACAAGCAGGGCGGCGTTCACGCCGTAAAAATCGCCCGCCTCGGTGTTGCGACTTTCTCCTGAGGGTTTGTTCACGCTCACGCTTCTTAAAGTCACATTAGCTCCGTCAATGCGTAGTGCGTTCTCCTCATCTCCGTCGGAGGCATAGTGTGCCCCGCTTATCTCGCCGTCGCTGTCGATGGTGTTCGCGCTTGTACCTTGCGTAAATTCCGTGCCGCCCATGAAGCCTTCGTTTTTGCTCCCGGGCTTCTCCGGCGGCTTGCCATTGGGCATTTCTCCGCCCGGCATTTCCGGCGGCTCACCCTGTGGCATGCCGCCGCCCGGCATTTCCGGAGGCTCACCCGAGGGTATATCTCCGCCGGGGGCTTCACGCGGGGTGTCCGCGTTACCCGCACCGCTTGCGTCACTCATGCCGGAGGAACAACCGGCACACATTGCCGCAAGGCAAATAACAAGTATCAGGCATATTAAGCGTTTAGCTGTGAGCATAGTATGTCAAATCCTTTCATCAGAAACCTGATATAGAATACTCGCTAATACTTAACCCAAGCTTAACTGAGAATGAAAAAAGTGTAAACAATGCGAATTATAATATATGCGCGTTGCCATGTGGCAACGCGCATATAGATCAAATGCTTTATTCGGTTACATGCTCCATGCCTTGGCTCACTATGGCGCGGACATGGTCATCTGCGAGGGAGTAGAACACACTGCGTCCCACGCGGCGGCTTTTTATAAGCTTGTTCTGTTTTAGAATTTTCAACTGGTGTGATACTGCGGAATCCGTCATGTTCAAAGCCGCGGCCATGTCGCACACGCACACCTCCGCCTCGAAAAGCACGAAGAGAATACGCATACGCGTCGAGTCCCCGAACACCTTGAACAGCTCCGCCAAGTCGTATAGTTGCTCCTCCGGTGGTAGCTTTTCACGCACGGTGCGTAAAAGCTCCTCGTGCACCTCGCTTGTTTCACAGCATTCTATTTCTTTGTCGAGTTCCATGACGCGTCCTCCTTTCCTACAGGTGTTTCACGCGCAATGCCCTCACCGCGTTGAGTACCGCGATTATCATCACGCCCACGTCGGCAAATATCGCTACCCACATGTACGCAATGCCGACAGCACCCAGTGCGAGACATATGAACTTGATACCTATGGCAAAATAAATGTTCTCGTAAACTATCCGCAGGCACTTGCGTGAAATGCGTATTGCCTTTGCGATTTTCGTGGGGCTATCGTCCATCAACACAACGTCGGATGCCTCTATCGCCGCGTCAGAGCCGAGTGCGCCCATTGCGATGCCGATGTCCGCGCGAGACAGAACCGGCGCATCGTTTATGCCGTCGCCCACGAAGGCGAGCATTTCGCCCTTGCTCTTTTCCGCCAATAGCTCCTCCACGCGTGTTACCTTGTCCTCGGGCAAAAGCTTACTGTATACGCGGTCAATCCCAAGCTCGCCCGCGACGCTGTTCGCAACGCGCTCATCATCACCCGTGAGCATCACAGTCGATTTTACACCCACGCGACGGAGTGCGTCAATAGCCTCCTTCGCGTCGGGCTTTATCACGTCGCATATGAGAATGTGTCCGCAATACTCTCCGTCGATCGCCACATGCACCACAGTACCCACATGACTGCATTCCACACAATCAACGCCAAGCTCCTCCATCAGCCGCCTGTTGCCGACGGCGACATTGCACCCATCGATCACGGCCGTCACTCCGCGCCCGCTCAGCTCATGTACATCACCGACGCGACTTTTGTCGAGCGGGGTGGGGCAGGCATCTCGCAGACTGCGGCTTATCGGGTGCGTGGAATAGCTCTCGGCAAGTGCGGCATATTCGAGCAACTTTTTGTCTTCCAACGGGCTGTGATGTATCCCCGCCACGGCGAAAACGCCTTGCGTCATTGTTCCGGTTTTGTCGAAGACCACATATTTGACCTTAGACAGCGTCTCCATGTAGTTTGAGCCTTTTACCAGCACACCCGCACTGCTCGCCCCGCCTATACCCGCGAAAAAGCTGAGCGGAATGCTTATCACCAGGGCGCACGGACAGCTTATGACGAGGAAGGTCAGTGCGCGGTATATCCACGTGGAAAAGTCGGCACTTGCCCCGGTGATAATGTTGAATACCGGCGGCAGAATCGCCAATGCCAACGCACTGTAGCATACGGCGGGCGTGTATATGCGTGCAAACTTTGAGATGAACGCTTCGCTTTTTGACTTGCGCGAGCTTGCGTTTTCCACAAGCTCCAGAATCTTTGATGCGGTCGACTCGCCGAACTCCTTCGTCGTGCGTATTTTCAATACGCCGCTGTCGTTTATGCACCCGCTTATCACCTCGTCACCGACGGTTACATTGCGCGGCATGCTCTCGCCTGTGAGAGCCGCCGTGTTCAGCACGCTCTCACCCTCGACGATAACGCCGTCAATGGGTATCTTCTCTCCG
>CAZBYU010000038.1:0-9244 GCA_964496235.1 uncultured Oscillospiraceae bacterium
TAAATCTGCTGGCAATGCCTTCGATGGTTCGAATCCATCTTCCCCCACCAGAAAAGAACACTTGCGTCTGCAAGTGTTCTTTTCATTTTTTTATTTACATACATGGATTTGAGTGTATGGGTTACGCCGCAATAATCGTTTATGAGAGAAAAATGTGTTTGGGCAAGAGGATTGATTCCGTTCTGAAAGCTGAATACTGGCAAAGCCGGCGAAACTGTATTTTAAGCATTCAAAATGCTTAGCGGACTTTTGTCGTCGGCTTGCGGATAATAACATATGTGCCGTGTAGTTCTCTTTGTGCGGATGACTTCACTTATGGTTGTGCGGCAATTACAGCCTTGTTTCCAAGTGAAGCCTGTCCGCTTTTTGATGGTTATATGACAGAGCTTTCAGTGAGACATCTAGCAAAGGACTTCAAGAATCCGTTTTACCCTCTTCCGGGTTCTAATATGCCGATGCCTGCACTTATTTTGGTATCGGGTACGTATGGCATGTCGCTTTCACGTATCTCCATCTCGCGGGCAATATGCTCTAAGGTTTCCATGTCGGACGTGCCGCGGATATTGACGAAGTAGCCGCGGATGGCATCGAAAAGAATTATATAGTTGACGCGGTCATTTTCAAAATTGAACCCATCATGCATGGAGTAGTCTGAGCTTATCTTCATCACGTGCCATGCACCCCAATCGGTCTCGTCGAAAAGCTCCACTTCGCCATTTATGACATATTGGCTGTTGCCGGTGGAGGCGTTTGAAGCTGTGATGCAATAGGGAAAGCTGTTACCGCTCTGCGGTGTTCCGTCAAGCTGAGTCGTCCAGCCTTCTTCATCGGTTATACCCTCTGTCGGGTCATTCGGAAGATAAAAGCAACGAAATTCCGGTTTGTTATAGTCCAAATCCGTGCCTGAAAACGTGAAAACCATACCTGCGTGGGGATAGCTCCACTTTTGGCTTTCCGTAGCCGCACCTGTATCATCGACATACGTCCAATACCCGGTGACAGTCTCCTCAGGCTCGACATCTCGTCAGTTGAGGGTGAAATTTGCCACCGCATAGGCTGTCGCGCCCAAGAGTGTGGCGAGAACGGCGGCAATAAGTGCGGTGCGAAGGGTGATTCGTCCGGCATCATAGCTACCCTCTGTAAGGGTAGGCACAATAACGGATTTGCTACCCTGCTCCACACCGCAGGCGCAGAGAACAGCAAGAACAAGACACAGCAAAAAAGCAAAAAGCCTCTTCATTTTCGACCTCCGTTCACAAGAATGCGTGTTAACACTTTCTATTTATATAAACGTAATTGAGGGAAAAAATGTTTCGGCTTTTTGCAGAATAACAGAACAATAATTGAGGCATCAAGCTTTCAATTCCGATAAGATGCAAATTAAAACTTGTACAAAGAGCATAGCTGCATTCTATGTCATGATAAAAAGAACCTTCACCCCTCCACACTTGCGCCGTGCATGTCTGGGGAGAGGTTCACGACGCGCCAGCCGGGGAGGTGCTTTTCCATATCGGGGCGCATGGCATCGGCGAGGTCAGCCCTTGCACTGACGCACAGCAGGGTTGAGCCTGCACCGGAGATGCACATGGCATCCGCACCGCACTTGTATGCAAGCCCGCGAGCGGTGTCAAACCCGTCGATCAGCTTGACGCGGTACGGCTCATGCAGCTTGTCCGCCATTACCGCACGCAAAAGCTCGGTGTCGCCGCTGCCGAGTGCGCTTAAAAGCAAAGCCGCACGCGAGACATTGAA
Organism: uncultured Oscillospiraceae bacterium; assembly: GCA_964496235.1. GTDB lineage: Bacteria > Bacillota > Clostridia > Oscillospirales > Oscillospiraceae > Limivicinus. The sequence continues at coordinate 1,753 of CAZBYU010000038.1, forward strand.
TATCGCGTCGGCACGTGGCACGGAGTGCGGCAATGCCTTGCGGGAAAGCTCTGTGGAAAGCTCAAAGGGCGGAATGAGTGCAGTGAAGTGCAGCTTGTCACTGAGTGCGTATTGCACGGACAGGGGAATGCCAGCCTCGACGGCACTTGCCGTCAGCCCGCCGAAGAGTGCAGGGGCGACATTGTCCGGGTGACCCTCAAGCGCGGTGGTGACGGACAGCAACTCACGCCGCGTCATGCCAAGGTCGTGTAGCTCGTTTGCCGCAAGTACACCGCCTACCAGCAAAGCCGAAGATGAGCCAAGCCCGCGCGAAATGGGGATATCACAGCGCACAAAACGTATATTCACAGGCAGGGGCTTTATCTTATACCTCTCCAATGCGGAGCAGTATGCCTTATAGGCGAGGTTGTTCTCGTTACAAAACCGTTTGTCACAGCCGCTTATCGTCAGCCCGTCACCGGGGGTGAACTCTATCTCATTATAAAGTTGCCACGCCACGCCGAAGCAGTCAAACCCCGGACCGAGATTGGCAGAACTCGCCGGAACGCGAATAATCATAGCTTTTCAAACCCTCCGTTGCTCAAAATGTTTGCTACATACTCTATTATGCCGTCTTTGTCTATCACGTCGTCATGCAACCGGCTCATCTGCTCGAGCGCGGCGAGGTTTTTCGGTATAGGCAGAGAAGTAAAGCCCTCCAGCTCATGCAACAGCTTAAAGCCATCCTCGTCACGTGCCGAATTCGGCGCGATCGCGGACAACACCGCGGCGGGAAACTTAAACGGTGAGGCAGTGGACAAAACGATGCACGGTGCGCCGGAATAATCCGCACTGCGGCGGTAATCCTCCATCACGCTTACCGCGACAGCGGTGTGCGGGTCACAGAGATAGCCCTCATCACGCCATACACGCGCAATAGTGCGTCGCGTTGCGTCCTCGTCGGCAAAGCCCGAGGAAAACACCTCGCGTATGCGCGTGTGCGTTGCTTCGTCGACGGAATATACGCCGTCTGCTTTCAATGCGGTCATCCATGTGCCTATGTCATCGGCGTTGCCGTTTGACGCAAGATACAAAAGCCTTTCGAGGTTGGAGGACACCAGGATATCCATCGACGGCGAGCTTGTGCGCTTAAATTCTCTGCGGGCATCGTAGCACCCGGTGAGTATAAAGTCGTGCAACACGTCGTTCTCGTTTGCCGCGCATACCAGCCGCCCGATGGGCAGACCGATAAGCTTGCAGTAATACCCCGCGAGAATGTCACCGAAGTTGCCGGTGGGTACGATAAAATCAACCTGCTCGCCGTATTTGATTGCGCCGTCACTCAACAGCTGAGCGTAAGCGGAGAAATAATATATAAGCTGTGGGGCGAGGCGACCGATGTTTATGGAGTTTGCCGAGCTGAGCATTTTGCCGTAGCTTGCGGCATTAACGGCGGAGAACGCCTCCTTCACGCCGCGCTGGCAATCGTCAAAATTCCCGCGTACCGCGCACACTCGCACATTGCGCCCCAACTGCGTCTCCATCTGCGCCCGTTGAATGGGGGATACGCCCCCCTCCGGGTAGAATACTATTATACCCGTGCCGTCTACATCGTGAAAGCCCTCGAGTGCCGCCTTACCGGTGTCACCGGAGGTTGCGGTGAGTATCACGGTCTCCTCCGCAATGCCGAGCTGTCTGCGTGCCGCGGTTATGAGCTGTGGAAGCATGGAGAGTGCCACGTCCTTAAACGCACTCGTCGGTCCGTGGAAAAGCTCCAGCACCCACGTATCTCCGCATTTGACAAGCGGGGAAATACGCCCGCCGTCAAACTTGCCGGTATAGGCACGCTCAACAAGCGTGTCCATATTCTCAAAATCCGGCAGTAGAAGACCAAGCAACATCTTTGCCATGCCCAGCTCATCAAGAGCGAGGCATTTTTTTACGTCGAAATCCCGCGTGGCGAGTGCCGGGTCGATATAAAGACCGCCGTCCGGCGCAATGCCGTTTAGCACCGCTTCAAGCGAGCTTGCCTTCAGGTTTCCTCTTGTGCTTTGATAATCCATTGCCATTTCCTCATTCAATCGCCAACAGCTTCGCGTTTTCAACGCCCGGTGTACGCTCAATATGATCAATAAGCTCCGTCAGCTCACAGGTGAGCGAGCTTACATCAAGCGATATGGTCACGCTTGCACGGTTGTGTACCGGCAGGCTCTGCGTAATGGTCAATACACTCGCACCCGACGCGGAAATACAGCTCAAAAGTGCGCTCAGCACACCCGGCTCATGCGCGAGCATCATGGAAAGCACGGCCTTGCGTCCGCTCGCCATTGCGGAGGGTTCGAGAATGAAGTCCTTGTATTTGTAATAGGTACTGCGCGAAATACCCACCTCTCGCACGGCCTGGCTTACGTCATGCACACGCCCCGACTCCATCAGGTGCCGCACCTGAAGCACTTTCTCGTAGTACTCCGGAAGTATACTTTTGTGAATAATGAGATAATTGTCGAGCATAAACGCCAAACTCCTTGTGTAAAATTGTGCTGAAAAAGGGTCTTGTTTTTTGCTTGAGTATATGATACACTGTCGGCATGAAAAATACAAGTGTTTTTCGCATACGGACAGAAAAAATTTCGGAGGTTAATTATGAAGGCTTCGGTTTTGGGATACGGCACGGTTGGCAAGGGCGTGTATGACATGCTCCTGTCCGGCAAAAACCTCGCGGCGGGTTCAGTACTCGTTCGAGCGGGAAAGGCAGACGCAAGCTTCAAGAGCGACAGCCTTGATGCCATATGTGCCGATGAAAGCGTCAACGCCGTGGCGGAGACCATGGGCGGCGTAGATACGGCGTATGCCTATGCACAGAAGGTGATAGCCGCAGGGAAGCATTTCGTCACGTCCAACAAGGCTCTTGTTGCCGCGCGTGGTATAGAGCTTGCGGCGATGGCGAGGGAAAACGACGTGGGCTTTTTGTTCAGCGCGGCATGCGGCGGCGCGGTGCCGTTCCTGCACAATCTGGAGCTTGCCCGAGAAAATGATGAAATACTTTCCCTCGGCGGAATACTCAACGGCACGACCAACTACATGCTGGACATGATGCAGTCCGAGGGGCTGGATTACGCCGACGCACTGGCGGACGCGCAGGCACTCGGCTATGCCGAGGCAGACCCCACGGCTGACGTGAGCGGGCTGGACGCACTGAGAAAGATAATGCTTGCATGCGCGGTGGCGTATGATGTATTGCCCGACGAGGGCGCACTGTGTGAGGGAATAGAAAGTCTGAGAGCGAGCGATGTATGCGATTTCAAGAGCCGCGGTCTCACATGCCGCCTTGTCGCAAGCGGTGGCAAGAACGACGACGGCAGTGTTTATGCCTATGTTCAGCCGGTGCTTTTGCCGCCCGACGCACCGGAGTGTGCCGTGAAAAAGAACTTTAATATGGCAAAATACCTCGGTCGCAATTCCGGTCAGATAGTGCTGATGGGTCAGGGCGCGGGGCGTTATCCGACGGCATCCGCCGTCGTGCGTGATATCGAGTGCCTTGCCGTCGGTCAGCGCGAGATGCTAACCGCGAGTTGCCGTCGTGCCGCGGCAGACAATACACGTGCCAAGTGCCGCTATTATGTGCGTCTTTCCTCGTCGTTTGCTTCAAGGCTTGACGCGGAGAGCGTGGAGAACGAGGACGACGTGAGTCGCCTTATCACAAAGCCAATGAGCGTAAGCGACATGCACGAGCTTTCGCGTGAGCTTCGCCGCGGCGGTGCGGAGCTGTTCTTTGCGGAGTTGGCGTGACACGTAAGATTATAAGGGAAAGAGGCAAGAAATACAATGCTTAAAGCTGTGAAATTCGGCGGCTCGTCCGTGGCGGGAGCGGAGCAGTTCAAAAAGGTAAAAGCAATTGTGGAAAGCGACCCTGCCAGGTGCATCGTGGTGTCCTCGGCGGCGGGTAAGCGCGGCTCTGATGACCATAAGCTGACGGATCTGCTGTATCTTTGCCATGCACACCTGACCTACGGTGTCAGCTGTGATGAGATAATGGACGGTATTGAAGCTCGCCTTGTCGAGATACGCGACGCGCTGTCAATTTCCTACGACGTGGGAGAGGAGCTTAGAGCCTACAGAGCGAGGCTTAACAAATCCGTAAGCGCGGATGAGCTTGTTTCGCGAGGGGAATACTTCACCTCGAAGCTACTCGCCTCCTACCTCGGATATACCTTCGTCGATGCGAAGGAGTGTGTGTTCTTCGGCTTTGACGGTCAGGTGGAGAGTGAGCGGAGCTATGCCGCCATTAAAAGTGCGGTTGAAAAGTACGAGCGCGTTGTGATCCCCGGCTTCTACGGTCTCGGACCTACGGGGCGTATACGCGTGATGAGCCGCGGCGGGAGCGACATAACCGGTGCGCTTGCCGCCGCCGCAGTCGACGCGGACATGTATGAAAACTGGACGGACGTGTCCGGCATATTGATGGCAGACCCCAAGATAGTCGACAACCCCAAGCCGATACCGCGCATAACCTACGGCGAGCTTCGTGAGCTTGCGTTCATGGGTGCGAGTGTGTTGCATGAGGAGTCGGTTCAGCCTGTCAAGGACAAGGGGATCCCGCTCAATATCCGCAACACCAATGCTCCCGATGACCCCGGCACGGTGATAGTGCCGCATGTGGAGGAGGACGAGAGTGCGGAGGAGCGCTTCATCACCGGTATCGCCGGGCGCAGAAACTTTACCATCATAACCGTCACCAAGCACAATATGAACACCTGTGACGTTCTCCGCCGTGCGCTGGAGATAATGGAGAAATATAAAGCGAGTGTGGAGCATATCACCTTGGGGCTTGACAGCCTTGCCTTTGTCTCCTCTACGGCGGCATTGGGTGACGCAATATATGACGTGGTGAACGAGCTACAAAAGAGCATCCGTCCGGACGATGTCCGCCTGAGTGACGATATCGCGCTTGTGGCGGCGGTCGGTCGTAAGATGCCGTTTCGCCCGGGCGTGTCGGGTAAGATATTCAAGGCACTCGGTGACACAGGTGTCAATATCCGAACCATTGCACAGGGTGCGGACGAAACGAGTATAATAGTAGGCGTTGAAAACAAGGACTTTGAAGCCGCAATACAGGTTCTGTACGAAGGCTTTGCAGGATAAATAGGGGGTATATTATAATGAAAAAGTACAATATCGCAATTCTCGGCGCAACGGGCGCGGTTGGACAGGAAATGCTGAACGTTTTGGAGGAGTACGATATCCCGGTCGGCAGGCTTCTGCCGCTTGCCAGCGCGAAAAGTGCGGGCGGGTTCGTCCGCTTCAAGGGTGAGGACGTGAAGATAGAAGAGGCGCGTGAGGATAGCTTCGAGGGTATGGACTTTGTTCTCGGCGCGGTGAAAAACCCGATGTCACGCCGCTTCGCTCCGGCAATAAAGGCCGCCGGTGCGCTTTACATAGACAACAGCTCCGCTTTCCGTATGGACGCGGGTGTTCCCCTTGTTGTGCCTGAGATAAACGGCGAGGATGCCTTTGATAATAATGGAATTATCGCAAACCCGAACTGCTCTTCCATCATCACTCTCATGGCTGTGGCGGGTATAGCACAGCTTTCGCCGATAAAAAGCATGATTGCCTGCACTTATCAGGCAGTGTCCGGCGCAGGTCAGGCGGGTCTTCGTGAGCTTGAAGATCAGATAAGTGCCATTTCCGCCGGCGAAAAGCCAGAGGCGAAGGTTTTCCCCGCGCAAATCGCAATGAACGTTATTCCTCACATCGGTGATGAGCTTGATAATCTTTACACCGATGAGGAAATGAAAATGCAAAACGAGGGTCGGCGTATATTGCACCTGCCTGAGCTTAAAGTGACGTGTACCTGTGTGCGCGTGCCGGTTTTGCGTTCTCACTCTATTGCCGTCACACTCCGCACGGAGCGCAAGGTGAGCGTGGAGGAGGCAAAGGCGGCTGTGCGAGCCTTCCCCGGGGTTAATCTTGTGGAGGATTATCAAGGGCGCAATTACCCCACCCCGCTCGATACCGGCAATCAGAACCTTGTCTGGGTCGGGCGCATCCGTGAGGATTTAACGGACGAGAACGGTCTTACGCTCTGGTGCTGTGGCGATCAGATACGCAAGGGCGCCGCCGCCAACGCCGTGCAGATACTCAAGAAGATGATAGAAAAATAATGGTGACGGACTAAGTAAACACTGAAAAGCGGAGCGGCACGGGATATCCCGTGCTGCTCCGGCGTAAAATGCATATTCTAAAGAATTAAGGAAACATTTTTTTGATTACCGGGATCTTTTTGCCTACCAAAACTATGATAAGCGAAATGCAATACACTGTCGGTATGCCCAGAACACGCCATGTCAGAGAACCCATCGGTATTTTGAACGCTATTACAAGTCCCATCAATATAAAGTTATGTACAAGGTACACTCCAAAGCTCGCACCAGATACTTTGCGAATAAGCTTGATGATGTTTGGTTTGTTTAGAAATGACCAATCAAAGTAGAAGAACCAAACAAAAACGGCTACAGCCAATAACACACTCGGAAATTTTGTATACCCGGTCAATCCGCGGTCTATTTCACCTAGCGGCACAGACCGGATAAGTGTGTAAAAATACCTCGATGCCCAACCGAGTATGCCGGCAAGATATGTGACGAATCGAGCTTTTTTTGAAATGGGGAAGGTCGAGATGTAATATCCGAGCAACACAAACAGAATATATTCACCGCCGTTGAGCGGGAAACGAAGCTCCGAGCTGATGCTTACACCAAAAAGCGAAGCCACCGTAGGCAAAAAAGAATCAAGAATAAACGCACAAACTATTATGTATCCGAAAGCCGATTTGCGGTTATGCTCCGGTATCGCGCTGAGTGCGGGGATAGACAGATAGATCACAAAAAGAGGAAGAAAGAACCAGTATATGGGCATGGCTTCCGTGTTAATGATGGTGTTGACCACACCCTGCCATGTGGAGATATTAAGAAAATTGATCTGATGTGTAATAAAAACAGCCCATGGAATAGAGATGATGCTCCAAATCAAAAACGGTATGAGCGTTTTTGAAAATCGTTTTTTGAAGTATTCCGCGGTTGTATACCGAGTGCGATAATCCATCAATGTCGCTCCGCTGAGCATGAAAAACGCGGGAACCGCCCAGTAGAAAGCAGTCTCTGCGAAAACGGTGCTTTTCCAAAAGTCATACGACGGACCATACCAAAACGCCCCGTTTACATGCAAAATGATAACGGATATGCATGCGGCGATATTTATCAAATCAAAGGCTATTATATATCCGTTTTCTTTGTTTGTCATACGTTCCTCCGAAGAATATGATTTGCAACGTCTCGATACGTAACCGGAATGTAATGCAGAAGTTTACAGGACTATTTTAACACGTGATTGAGGTTTAGTCTACTGATTTTGTAAAAAGAAGAATTTGTCTTCATTTTCTTCCCACCTTGATATGCCGAGTACCTTGTGGTATAATGTGATACAATCGTAATAGTTATAAGGAGAAGTGTGC
>CAZBYU010000039.1:0-9200 GCA_964496235.1 uncultured Oscillospiraceae bacterium
GGCAAGGTTGACATCGGAAATGATGTCGACAATGCGGCGGTTTGTCTCCTCCGGCAAACATTCGTCCTTACAGCGGTTGCCCGCCTCCATATGGAAAACCGGGATATGAAGCCGCTTTGCCGCGATGGCGGAGAGGCAGGAGTTCGTGTCACCGAGTATTAACAGCGCGTCCGGCTTTATCGCGGTCATAAGCTTATATGAGCAGTTTATTATATTGCCCACCGTCGCGCCGAGGTCTTCCCCCGCCGCGTCCATATAAACCTCCGGTGCGGCTATGCCGAGGTCAGCAAAAAACACACCGTTGAGGTTGTAATCGTAATTTTGCCCGGTGTGGGCGAGGACACAGTCAAAATACCGCCGGCACTTGCCGATAACGGCGGAGAGACGAATTATCTCCGGGCGTGTTCCGACGATTATAAGCAGCTTCAGCCGCCCGTCGTTTTTGAAGCTCACGTCGGAATAATCAAGCTTTATACTCATAATTCACAGCTCCTCAAAGAAAGTGTCCGGTTTTGCGGGGTCAAAGCATTCGTTCGCCCACATGAGCGTGACAAGCTCCTGCGTGTCGGAAAGGTTGATGATCGAGTGCGTGTATCCGGGAAGCATATGCACAGCCTCGATCTTCTCCCCGCTCACCTCAAACTCCATCACCTCGTTCGTGCCGATTTCGCGCTCACGTATGAGCGCGTGACCGGAAACGACGATGAAAAGCTCCCACTTGGAGTTGTGCCAATGCTGACCCTTGGTAACACCGGGCTTGGAAACATTCACGCTCATCTGCCCACAGCCTGCGGTCTTGATAAGCTCGGTGAAGCTACCTCTGGCGTCGGTGTTCATATTGAGCGGGTATGCGGTCTTTTCGCGCGGAAGATAGCTGAGATAGGCAGAGTACAGCTTCTTTTCAAACGAGCCGTCGGGGATTTCCGGCATGAGATGCGTTTTAGACTGCGCGTCAAAGGAATACAAAAGCTCCGCTATACGCCCCAAGCTGGCCTTGTGCGTCACGGGAACAAAGGAATAACGCCCTTCGGAACACGGCAGAGGCGTAACGCCGTCATACTCGCACCTGTGTTCATCACCTGTGAGGGCCGAAATAAGCTCAGTCACAAGGTCGTCGATATACACAAGCTCCAGCTCGGTGGCGGGGTCGTTGACCGTTATGGGTTTGTCGTGCGCGATGTTGTGGCAAAAGGTCGCCACGGCACTGTTATAATTCGGTCTGCACCATTTGCCGAAGACGTTCGGAAAGCGATAAACCAGCACACGCGCGCCGGTTTTTTCGCCGTATTCAAAAAACAGCTTTTCTCCGGCAAGCTTGGACATGCCGTACTCCGAGGCGGCATATCGCCCGGCAAGGCTCGCCTGAACCGAGCTTGAAAGCATGACAGGACATGTATTGCCCGCACACCGAAGCGTCTGCAAAAGTTGCTCGGCAAAGCCGAAGTTGCCGCGCATAAACTCGCCCGTATCCTGTGGGCGGTTGACCCCCGCAAGATTGAAAACAAAGTCGGCACGGCGACACCAGTCTTCGAGCGTTGCCGCGTCGGTTCGGCGAGTGTACTCGAAAACCTCGCCGATGTTGAGATCGGGGTGAGTTCTGTCCTTGCCGTCGCGTATGTTTTTCAGCGCGTGGCATAGGTTTTTCCCCACAAAGCCGGACGCACCCGTGACAAGAATGTTCATCGCACGCTTCCTCAATAGGCTATGCCGAGAGCGGCAAGCTCATCGCGGATATACCGAAGCGTGAGGAGCTTTTCCTTCACCTCGGCAACGGAAAGCATGCGGGTGTTGTTGGAATTAAACTCGGTAAGGTGGTTGCGCTCAGTGTCACCCTGCACGAAGTATTTATCATAGTTCAAGCTCCGCTTATCGCAGGGAACGCGGTAAAAGCTGCCCAAATCCTCTGCCTTGGCGCATTCCTCATTGGTGAGAAGCGTTTCGTAAAGCTTCTCGCCGTGGCGGATTCCGATGACCTTGATTCGGCTCTTATCCGCGCCGAACAGCTCACACACGGCCTCCGCCTGCGTTTGAATGGTGCAGGCGGGTGCCTTCTGGACGAGGATATCGCCGGTTTCGCCATGCTCAAAGGCAAAGAGTACAAGGTCGACCGCCTCATCGAGCGACATGATAAAGCGCGTCATGGCAGGCTCGGTGACGGTGATGGACTCGCCCTTTTTTATCTGCTCTATCCACAAAGGAATGACACTGCCGCGAGAACACATGACATTACCGTAGCGGGTGCAACAGATTCGCGTTTTCTCGCCGGGAACGGTGCGGGATTTTGCCACGACGACCTTTTCCATCATGGCCTTGCTTGTACCCATGGCGTTTATGGGATAGGCGGCCTTGTCGGTGGAAAGGCAGATTGCCGCCTTGACGCCGGCATCTATAGCCGCGGTGAGGACATTATCCGTTCCGAATACATTGGTCTTCACCGCCTCAAGCGGGAAGAACTCACAGCTCGGCACCTGCTTGAGTGCCGCCGCGTGGAAAACATAGTCCACGCCGTACATCGCGTTTTTGACCGACTGCAAGTCGCGCACATCGCCTATGTAAAACTTCAGCTTGTCCGCACACTCCGGCATACGCGCCTGAAAATCGTGGCGCATATCGTCCTGCTTTTTCTCGTCGCGCGAGAAAATGCGGATCTCGCCTATATCGGTCTGTGCAAAGCGGCTGAGCACCGCATTGCCGAAAGAGCCGGTTCCGCCGGTTATCATAAGGGTCTTGCCTTCAAACATCGGCTTCCTCCTTTATGCCGTCAAGCTCCGCGACGCACCTGTCAAAGTCGTCTAAGAGCATGGTTTTATCAAAATGAGCTTGGAAATACGCGCGGGAATTCGCGCCGTATTCTTCGAGCTTTCCCGAATCTCGCAGGGTAGACACGGCGTTGCACAGTGCCTCGGCATCACCTATCGGGCAACACACGCCGCACTCGGCCTCGCGCACTATACGCTCGGTCTCCCCGGTTGCACAGGCGAGAATGGGCATGCCGCACGCCATGTACGATTGGAGCTTTGCGGGGATAGTATTGGCAAAAAGCGGGTTGTTCATAAAAGAGACAAACGCCGCATCGCATTCGCCCAGTATCGCGGGGATATCCTCCGCCGCCTGACGCGGTAGCATGATAAACATATCCCGCACATCAAGCACACGTATCTTTTCCTCAAGTGCCGCCTTTGAGCGACCGTCACCGACGATCACAAACTCCGCCATCTCTCCGCGAGCTTTCATAATGGCGGCAGTCTCGGGCAGGATATCCAGCCCCTGCGCCTGACCGACATTGCCGGTGAACGCTATCTTGAACCGACCGTCGTCCGGGATAAGCCCGCTCTTCCCGCACTCTATGGGACGGTAAAAGTCCTCCGCATACTGTGGCCAGTAGCTCACTGCGTCCGCACACTCCGGCACACGTGCGCGAATCTCACGCACGAAGCTCGGGGAGGTTGCGAAAACGCGGTCACAGCGGCGGTAGATATAATCCACCATGCGTCCGATTGGCTTGAGAACCATGGGCGAATGAATGCCGGTGACGATCTCGATATTATCCGGCCAAAGATCCTGAACGTACAGCAGGCACGGGATTTTCTTGCGTTTGGCATACCACACGCCCACAAGCACCTGCGTCATGGGCGAGACCTCGAAATTAAACACCATGTCGCAATCAAGCCGCGTAAAGCACTTCCAGAAGAAGCCCGACACGACGAACGACAGGTAGTTCAGGCACATACCGACGGAGCTTTTCCCGCGCGCAATGAGCGGAATGCGAATAATGTCCATTCCGTTATACTCTTCACGCCGCTTTTTGAAAAGCCCATAGCCATCAAAATACTTGCCGTAGGGGTAGTTGGGAATGCCGGTGAGTACCGTGACCCTATACCCGCGGCGTACCCACTCGGTACACATGTCGTTAATACGGAAAGCCTCGGGGTAAAAATACTGGCTGACGACGAGAATATGCTTTTTTTTGCGCGGTGAACTGCTCATTGCACACCCTCTGTGATCTCTATACTTTCCTGTAGGCTGTACAGCCTGTACTCGCCGCCCTTATAGTCGCTCAACGCCATGTCATAGCTGAGACTGCCGAAAGCCTTGTTGACAAGCGAGGTGAACACGCCCAACAGCTTCAACGCCCACGTCAGCCCGCCGACAAGCCGAAGCTTACGTCCGTGCGCGGCGGCAATCATGCGGACAAGCTCGGAGGTGTTGGAATACTCCGCATTTTGGGGGAAGAACGTCCCGCTCTCGTCATTATCTATCATGAGCTTTACAAACTCCATGAGATTGCCGACAAAGAGCATACTGCGCTCATTGTCAACGCGCGGGAAAATGTGCAGATGCCGCGCAAAAAGCGAAAGCACCGGGTAATTGCCGCGACATCCCGGACCATATATCATCGGTGGGCGAAGTATAACGACCTTGAAGCGGTCGTTTTCAAGCTTTTTCAAGCGAAGCTCCGCCTGGAGCTTGCTGTCGCCGTACGCGTTGGCAGGGGAACACATCGTCCCCCGCTCGATCCGCCGCCTCTCGCCGACAGGTGCACTGTCACCGTAGACTATGGCAGAACTCATGAATATGAACTGGTGGACTCCCTCGCGCCGTGCCTTTTTGGCAAGCTCCTCGGTGAGGTCTGTGTTTATATCATAATACGCCTGTGCCTTTTCCGCACTGATATGACCGTTATCCGAATGGGCAAGCCCCGCCACGTGATAGACTGTGTCAAACCCGGTAAAATCCTCATCACGCCAAGAGCCGTCGCGCATGCTGATCGCCACGGCGGTATAGCCCGGAAATCGCTCTATGTAGCTTTTGAAGCTTTTGCCAAGATAGCTGTTTATCCCGGTTATGAGTATACGCTTCATTTCCGTTGCCCCCGTTCAAGCTCACCTGTGCCGCCCTCGACCACGCCGTCATGCTTCAAAACGCTGACCACCGTGCCGAAAAAGCACTTGCAGTCGAAAGCAAAGCCCATGCGCGAAACATACTCTCCGTCAAGCCGAGCCTTTACATCAATGGGAAGCTCGTCCCGCCCATTTATCTGCGCCCAGCCGGTAAGCCCGGGCTTCACGTCGTTCGCGCCGTATTTGTCGCGCTCGGCAATAAGATCCTCCTGGTTCCACAGTGCGGGGCGAGGTCCGATGACGGACATGTCACCCGCGAGGATATTGAACAGTTGAGGTAGCTCATCAAGGCTGGTCTTTCTCAAAAACGCGCCGGTGCGGGTTATCCACTTTGTAGGGTTGGAAAGCATGTGCGTGGGAACATCCCGCGGCGTATCCGTCCGCATGGTGCGGAATTTGAGAATGTTGAAAAAGCTTTTGTTCACGCCGAAACGCTTTTGACGGAAAAACACCGGACCGGGTGAGCCAAGCTTTACGCAAAGCGCGATTATAGCCATCGGTATGCCCAGCACCACAAGCCCCGCAAAAGACAAAAGGATATCCAGTATTCTTTTTATAACCCGCTCATACATGCTCTCACCCGCTGTTCTGTCTTTTTCTTCGTATTTCTATATAAATACTATTATAAACCATTAATCGGTTCATTATATCATTGTGCATTCTTAGTGTCAAACCCAAGTTGCATTTCACACGCCTACCGCTGTGTCACTCACGCACTTTTCTCTCTTTTCTATCCTACCGGACTGTGATATACTGTAAGCATTGATCATACACGACACGAAAAGAAAGGACGCGGAGAAATGAACGACAATATGGGCTTTTCTTTCACGGCGCGTGATGCCGCGCAGTTTGCCGCCGGCAAGGGATACGGTTGTTACCGCAAGCTCGGCGCACATCTCAGGCGCGAAAACGGCAAAGCCGGTACTCGCTTTTGCCTGTGGGCACCGAACGCCAAGCGCGTGAGCGTGATATGCTCACGCACAGGCTGGGACGAGGGTGCAGGGCGTATGGAGCGTGGCGAGAGCGGGATATGGGAGTGCTTTATCCCCGGTGTACGCGCGGGAGACGTTTACCGTTATATCGTCGAGGGTGCAGATGGGATAACGCGGTTTAAGGCAGATCCGTTTGCGTTTCGCTCTGAGCTGAGACCGTCAAGCGGGTCGATAGTATGCTCACTGTCGGGGTATGAGTGGCATGATGCGGGAATACGAGGGGAGTTTGCGCGGGAAGGCGTTCTGGATAAGCCGATGGCAATATACGAGGTTCATCTCGGCTCATGGAAAAAGGACTATTCCCTCAATGCCGACGGCTTTCTCAACTACCGCCGCATCGCCGACGAGCTGGCGGAGTATTTGGAGTTCATGGGCTACACGCATGTGGAGCTGATAGGAATATGTGAATACCCGTTCGACGGGTCGTGGGGGTATCAGGTGACCGGGTATTTTTGCCCCACATCGCGCTACGGCACACCGAATGACTTCCGCTATTTTGTGGATACGATGCACACGCATGGGATAGGCGTGATTCTCGACTGGGTGCCGGCACACTTCCCGCGTGACGATTTCGGTCTGGAGAGCTTTGACGGCACGGCGTTGTTTGAATCCGCAGACCCGCTTTTAGCGGAATACCCAGAGTGGGGGACAAAGGCGTTCGACCACAGCAAGGGCGAGGTCAGAAGCTTTCTTTCGGCCAGTGCGTTCTACTGGATAAAGGAGTTTCATATCGACGCACTGCGCGTTGACGCCGTGGCGGCAATGCTGTACACGAGCTTCGGACGCAGTCAATGGCGCGTGAACAAGCACGGCGGAACGGAGAATCTTGAAAGTACCGAGTTTCTCAAACGTCTCAACGCCGCCGTGACCGCGAAAACCGACGCTTATCTCATAGCGGAGGATTCCTCCATTCTCCCGGGTATCACGGAAAGCGTGGACAAAGGCGGTCTCGGGTTCCTCTTCAAGTGGAACATGGGCTGGATGAACGACACGTTGAAATACGTCAGCGAAGACCCGCTTTACCGCCACTGGCTACACGGAAAGCTGACACATACGGCAGACTACGCGTTCACGGAGAATTACGTGCTGGTACTCAGCCATGATGAGGTCGTTCATCTGAAAAAGCCGATGTCGAAAAAAGCCCCCGGCGGCACGGCAGATCAGCTTGCAACGCTGAAAAGCCTGTACACCTTCCAATTCACCCACCCGGGTAAGAAGCTGTTGTTTATGGGGCAGGAGTTCGGCGAGGACAGAGAGTGGGACGAAAACCGTGAGCTTAACTGGGCTCTGGCGAGTGACTTCGGACACAGAGACGTGTTGCAATGCGTCCGCAACCTCATAGGGATATATAAAATGCACCCCTGTCTTTACGCTGATTCCAAAAACCCGGCAACCTTTGAGTGGGTCAACAGCATGGACTCCGACCGCAACATCATCAGCTATATCCGACGCAACCCATGGAATTACGAGGGTGCGGTGCTGGTTATATGCTCGTTTTCGCCTCTACAGCACAACGGCTATCGTTGCGGTGTACCTGCGGCGGGGCTATATAAGCGCATGTTCAGCACTTATGACAGTCTGCCGGGTAGCGGCGGTCCCGGTGAGTGCGGGGATATCCCGCCGCTGACCGCCGAAAATAGCGAATGCGACGGACGCGAATACAGCATACGCTATGACCTGCGTCCGTTCGAGTCGGTCATAATAGAGTTGCCGACAATTGAGAACTAATTGTGTAGTGTGATATGGAATCGGGAGCCTCCGCATAGGAAGCTCCCGATTTATTGTATGTTCACCAAACGGAACTATTGAGCATTTTTTGTTCTGATCACTCCTGACATATCATCGGATAGTAGTAATTCACCAGCAAGTCAACGCATGCGCCGTAGCTTTTCATACCGAGGGTCTGGTCATAGCTTTTCAAAAAACCGTCATAGACCGTATTTGACACAGTCTGCACAGGCGTATCAAACTGCCGCCAGTAGGCATTATTTGCAGATAGATCAAGACGGACAGACTCATCTAGTGAAGTGTAAACCCGCTCCCACGCGGCGTAATCGACGGAGTATAATGCGTTTCCGAGGTGAGTATACGCCAAAAGTGCGGCAGAATAGCGAAAATCCGAATCCTCTGTACGCATACTTGCAAGAACTGCGACAAAATTCGCCTCCTGCTCCTTGGCAACACCGCGCTGATGCGAAAGCTCATGTGCAACGGTGGACGCAAAAAGAGCCGACGGAAAATCCGTGTTTACATTTGCCTCTCCCGTAAATGGAAACAAAAAGCCGGTAAAGTCAAGGTAGCTCAGTGCGCGGGAGAGCTTAATGCCCTTTGCAGATACGCGCGGACCGGAAAGGCATTGGTACTCCCTCACTGTTGCGTCAAAAAGTGTATCCGAACGCGCGAGAATTCCGGCGCGGTCACACTGATAAAGCCCGGCTTCATCGCGCGGCACAGAATCAGCTAAAACATTGGCTTCGTCAGCGAAATACCGCGTCACCGCTTCAAGCTGTTCTGTCGAAACAGGGTCTTTTCGCAATCCGCTTTGTGCAAGGAAATCGTCACCGTAATAATAAGTACCCCAAAGGAGACTGTATCCTGCGTACACCGCGCAAATTGCCGACACAAGGAATATGGCAAGCCGGTACGCCCCGCGCATACTTCCTCGTCCGCGAATGAGCCGCATGAGCGAAAGAGCAACACGCAAAAGCACCAACGCCACAGCCAGCACTATGAGCAGTTCGGCAATTGAAACCGTTGTGTATCCCATGAGTTGAGCAAAAAAAGCATGCGTCGGGCGAATGATTTTCCGGGAAATGCAGTTCATCAGTGCAGTGTCACCACGCATGGCAAGATGCATGACGATCAGCACAAGCGAAACACAAAGAACGCAGTGTGCAACCGGACACAGCGAGAACCACTCGGTAAGGCGAGTGCTGAATTTATTTTTTTCGTTTCTATTATTCATACGCACATGATACTACAACGCCATGTGAGTTGCAAGTGTGGAGAAAATGTAGCATGTTTATTGTGACTGTGCCATGAAAATTGAACCACTAGGAATATAAGAAAAGCGAGGAGTGTATAAAAAATAGGCGCGGCGGAAGCCGCGCCATACTCTGCAATTTTTATTCGGCAGAGCTTTATGAGAACCAGACGACTGTATGCATACGCATACAGTCATCAAGCCCTACCGCCACGACGGATGTCACCATCTGTCGATTGTTCGCCATCCATGTTGAGACACACAGAATTCATAAATAAACCCGTTTTGGCTATCTTCTTCTGTTATTTCAGGTACGGCATTATT
>CAZBYU010000040.1:0-9087 GCA_964496235.1 uncultured Oscillospiraceae bacterium
CGGAGAAAGACCCGCGCGCCATCGCCGCGGCGCGCCTCGCGCCGCAGTCGGGCTACCCCATGTGTCAGCTCTGCTCCGAAAATGAGGGCTACGCCGGGCGTATCAACCACCCCGCTCGGCAAAACCACCGCCTTATCCCCGTCACGCTCAACTCTGAGGACTGGTATCTCCAGTATTCCCCCTATGTCTATTACAACGAGCATTGCATCGTTCTCAATTCCGCCCACACCCCCATGAAGGTCGAACGCGCGTCCTTTGACCGCCTTTTCGACTTTGTCCGGCAGTTTCCTCATTATTTTGTCGGCTCGAATGCCGACCTGCCCATTGTCGGCGGCAGTATATTGAGCCACGACCATTTTCAGGGCGGCAATTATGAATTCGCCATGGCGAAAGCCCCCCTTGAGCGGGAGATCGCCTTCAAGGGCTATGCCGATGTCACAGCGGGCATTGTCAAATGGCCGATGTCGGTCATTCGTCTGCGCGGTGCGGAGCGTTCGCGTGTGGCGGAGCTTGCGGAAAAGCTTCTTGCCGCGTGGCGCGGCTATTCCGACCCCGAGGTGACGATATTTGCCGAGACCGACGGCACACCTCACAACACCATCACGCCCATCGCCCGCCGTCGCGGCGAGGATTATGAGCTGGATCTTGTTTTACGCAATAATCTCACCACGGACGAATACCCCCTCGGCGTGTTCCACCCGCATCAGGAGCTTCATCATATCAAGAAAGAGAACATCGGTCTCATCGAGGTCATGGGTCTTGCGGTGTTGCCCTCGCGCCTGAAGGGTGAGCTTGAGCTGCTCAAGACCGCGCTTGTAAGCGGCGCGGATATCCGCGCGGACGAGCGCGTTGCCGCCCATGCCGATTGGGCAACGGAGCTTTCCGAAAAGTATACCTTCACCCCCGACAATGCCGAGGATATCCTGCGGCAGGAGGTGGGGCGCGTGTTCATGCGCGTATTGGAGGATGCGGGCGTGTATAAGTGTACGCCCGGCGGTCGCGCGGCGTTCTCGCGCTTTATCGACAGCGTGAACCGCGCACTTTAATCTGTGTTAAATCGCCGCAGGGGCAAGCCGTAAAGCCCCTGCGGTTTAACAGCATTCTCGAAGGAGGTCGGCTTATGCTTTCACTTTGCAACGGCTGGGAGTTCACGCGCGAATGGAGTGTGCCGTGGTCACTCGGCGACGGCGCGGGCGAGTGCGTCCGCCTGCCGCACACGAACGCCCTCGTTCCCCTGCACTATGCAGACCCGAAATGTTACGAAATGGTATGCGGCTACCGCAGGCGCATTGAGCTTGACGAGGCGTGGCGGGATAAGCGCGTCTTCGTCCGGTTTGACGGTGCGGCGCATATCGCCGAGGTGTTTTTGAACGGCAAGAGCCTTTTTGAGCATCGTTGCGGCTATACGGCGTTTCGCGTGGAGCTGACGGACGAGCTTTTGTGGGACGGTGATAATATCCTCGCCGTGCGCCTTGACTGCACGGAAAATCCCGCCGTGCCGCCCTTCGGCTTTGTCGTTGACTATCTGACCTACGGCGGGCTGTACCGCGAGGCGTGGCTGGACATAAGAAGCAGAGACTATATCGACGATGTTTATCTCACCACCCCCACGGTCGACTCCGTGCATGTCGTGACCTCGCTCGTCGGTGACGGGCGTGTGGAGCTTGCCGTCAAATCCGACGGCGGCGCGGTGCTTGCAAGGGGTGAGGGCTGTGATGTCACGCTGTCCGATTTGGCGGTTGAGCCGTGGGACACGGAGAACCCACGCCTTTATACCTTGGCTGTGTGCATGTATAATGCCGACGGTGAGCTATCCGACACCGTTGAACGCCGCTTCGGCTTCCGCACGGCGGAGTTTCGCGCGGACGGCTTTTATCTCAACGGCAAAAAGACCTTCCTGCGCGGTCTCAACCGCCATCAGTGCTATCCGTATATCGGCTATGCCGCACCGGCGAGCATGCAGAGAGAGGACGCGCGTATACTAAAGCAGGAGCTTGGCTGTAACGCCGTGCGTACCTCGCACTATCCGCAGAGCATGCACTTTATCTCCGCGTGTGATGAACTCGGTCTTCTCGTGTTCACGGAGATCCCCGGCTGGCAACATATCGGCGATGACGCGTGGAAGCGTCAAGCCGTGGAGAATACGCGCGAAATGCTCATGCAGTACAGAAGCTGTACCTCCGTCATCCTCTGGGGCGTTCGCATAAACGAGAGCTTGGACGATGATGCGCTCTATGCCGAGACCAATGCCCTTGCCCATGCCCTTGATCCGAGCCGCGCCACCTCCGGTGTCCGCTATCTTGAAAAGAGCAGTCTCTTGGAGGATGTTTACGCTTATAATGACTTTTCCCACTCCGGGCTTAACCCCGGCGCGAAGAAAAAAAGCAGTGTCACGCCCGACATGAACAAGGCGTTTTTGATCTCGGAGTGTAACGGCCATATGTTCCCCACCAAGTCCTTTGACACTTGGGAGAAGCGGCAGGAGCATGCACTGCGTCATGCGCGTGTCCAGTCTGCCGCCATGGGAAGCGGCGAGCATGC
The DNA here is from genome assembly GCA_964496235.1 of uncultured Oscillospiraceae bacterium. Lineage (GTDB taxonomy): Bacteria > Bacillota > Clostridia > Oscillospirales > Oscillospiraceae > Limivicinus. The sequence continues at coordinate 2,542 of CAZBYU010000040.1, forward strand.
GGGGTGCTTCGGCTGGTGCATGTTCGACTACCCCACGCATAAAGACTGCGGCTCGGGTGACAGAGTGTGCTATCACGGCGTGGCGGACGCGTTCCGCAACGGCAAGCTCGCCGCCGCACTCTATGCCTCGCAGTCGGATCAGTCACCGGTGCTGGAAATAGGCTCGTCCATGGATATCGGTGACTATCCCGCCGGCAATATCGGCAGTATCTATGCCTTCACCAATGCCGACAGGGTGGAGCTTTATAAAAACGACGTGTTTGTCGCGTCCTTTACCCCGCAGGAGCTGAAAGCCCTGCCTCACCCGCCGATCGCCATTGACGACACGATAGGCGAGCTATTGAAAACGCAGGAGGGCTATGCCGACGGCAAGTCCGCGCTCATCGGCGAGTGTCTGTGCGCCGCGGCGAAATACGGCTTTGCCGCCTTGCCGCTTAAATACAAGCTGAAGCTTGCGTGGGCTATGCTCCGCTATAAGATGACCTTTGCCGACGGCGTGGAGCTTTACGGAAAGTATGTCAGCAACTGGGGCGGCGCGGCAACGCGCTGGCGGTTTGACGCGATGAAGGGCGATAAATGCGTCAAGAGCGTCACGAAAGCTCCGGGCAGTGAACTGCACCTTGATGTGCGTGTCAGCTCGGCGGAGCTTTGCGAGGATGCAAGCTATGACATGGCGGCGGTGCGTATCCGCGTCATGGACGAATACGGCAACCTCGCCCCCTATGCCCAGACCGGCGTACACCTTGAACTCAAGGGTGCGGCGGAGCTTGTCGGCGGCGAGAATATCACGCTCGAGGGCGGCATGGGCGGCACGTATGTCAAATCCGTCGGCACGTCCGGCACGGCGGAGCTTGCTCTTATTGCCGACGGCATGCCGAGTGTGCATATAAAATTTGAGATAAGGGGTGAAGCATTATGAAACTCAGCTATGAACTGACCGCTTACCGCGCTGACGGCGAGCTTTTTGAGCTTGCGGGGTGTGAGGAGCTTAATATCGGCGCGTTGCATATTGCACCGACCCTGCCGAAATGCTCTCTCGGTCGTGTGTCGGCGGAGCTTGATGTGCCGCATGATGACGATACCCGCGTTTTCATGAACGGCTACCAGACGTGGACATATTGCCCCGAGTATACCATGCGCGATTCCATACGCGGCGTTGACCATCTTCCCCGCGCCGTGATCCGCCACTATTCGCTTGACCGCTACGGCGATTATCACTTCATACCCTACACGAGACAGCGCGGCGAGACCCACGGCTTTTCATGGTGTTATTTCCGCGACGGAGAAAAGTATCGGCTCTTTGCCTCGCTCGACGAAAGACCGGGCTACACGGTTTTCTTCTATGATGCCGCCGCCTCGCGCCTCACCATAGAGCGAGACTGCACCGGGGTCGAGACCGAGGGCGAATTTCATGCCTTTGACCTTTTCTATGCCGAGGGCGGCGAGGACGAGGTGTTTGACGCATGGTTTGCCGCGATGAATATCCGCCCGCGCACACAGGAAAAGCTCGCGGGCTATTCAAGCTGGTATAACCGCTATCAGAACATCAATGAGGAACTGCTGTTGAACGACCTTGCCGGGTGCAAAAAGCTCCTGCGTGAGGGTGACATGTTCCAGATAGACGACGGCTGGGAGCTTGCCGTCGGCGATTGGGATACGGACACGGCGAAGTTCCCCCGCGGTATGCGCCCCATGGTGGACGATATCCACGCCGCCGGTTTCCGCGCGGGTCTGTGGCTCGCGCCATTCGGCGCACAAAAGGACTCCGAGCTTGCCCGCAAGCATCCCGACTGGCTCTATACCGTCGGCGGTGAGCCTTACCTTGCCGGGTGCAACTGGGGTGATTATTACGCGCTGGATATAGATAACCCCGCCGTGTGCGACTATCTTGAGGGCGTTTTCAACCGAGTTTTCAATGACTGGGGCTTTGACCTTGTCAAGCTCGACTTTCTCTATGCCGCCGCGCTTTACGGCGATGAGCGGGAGAGCCGCGCCGGGCGCATGTACCGCGCGATGGAGCTGTTGCGTAAATGGTGCGGGGATAAGCTGATTCTCGGTTGCGGTGTGCCTGTGATGCCGGCATTCGGTATCGTCGATTACTGCCGCATAAGCTGTGATGTGAGCTTTGATTGGAACGATAAGCTCTATATGCGCCTTATCCACCGCGAGCGCGTTTCTACCCGACAGGCCATCGGCAACACCGTATCCCGCCGCGCGATAAATAAGCGTGCATATTTGTCCGACCCGGATGTGTTTTTCCTGCGTGATGAGAATTTGAAGCTCAGTGAAGAACGCAAGGATAAGCTCATGTACGCAAACGCGCTTTTCGGAGATGTCCTCTTCATCTCGGACGATGCGAATAAGTATTCGCTCCGCCAAATGGAGAAATACGCCTTTGCCCGCCGCCTTTTTGACGAGGCTACAGCCCGCTACGACGCGGATAGGGGAGTGGTCGTCTATACCCTCGACGGCGAGGAGCATGAAACAGAGCTTTGACAACGCACACCGACACGGACTCATTGAATACGGAATACGGCGCGGAACAAATCCGCGCCGTATTCGTCATTTACGCATATGTCACAACACACATGTCGTATGTCAAAACAGCGGCAAATTTTGACGGAAATATTAATTTGCATAAAGATTTCTTGTCTTTGCCACGCGTATGTGTTATAATGCCTCAGTATGTAAATTGGTGTACTGGGCTTATTATTAAAACTGATTTTTCCCCGTGAGGTGTATTGATGAAAAAACAGCAAAACAGCAAGGTTGATTATATCGAGCGTGACGATATGCTCGAGGGCGAAAACCCCATTGCCGAGCGTGAACGCAAGCTCCGCCGCGCGAAAAACCGCCGTGTTATGACGGTTTTGGATAGAATCTTCGGCTTCATGCTCGTGACAGTGTTTGTCATCGGCGTTGCGGGCATCGGTCTTGTTTACGTGCTTGAGCGCGGTCCCTCCGAGGCTCTTACGACGATGTTCGTCCGCACCATGCAGGAGACGCGCCGCTTTGACTTCATGGCCAACATATTCCTGACAGAGGAAGAGGTCTTTGCCCTACGCGCGCAGACCCAGACCTCCTCCGAGGTTGCGGAGTTCAACGCCTCTCTTGTCACCATCGGCACTGCCGAGGGGCAGGACGATGCGTCCGCCGTCACATATCCCGAGGACGAGGACGGCGACGGAATAATCTTTGAAGAGATTTCCTCCAGCGGCTATACAGGCTACCTTATCACCGTGCTTGACCCCAAGCGTATTATCCTCGGCGCACCCGACAATTACGGCGCGACCGGCTTGACGCTTGAAGAAATGGTGGATAAATACGATGCCCTCGGCGGCATAAACGCCGGCGGCTTCCAGGATGACAACGGCTCCGGTCTCGGCGGCGTTCCCGAGGGGCTTACGCTGGTCGACGGCGAGAGCGTTGGCAAGTCCAATAACGTCAGCGTTTTCGTCGGCTTTGACGATGACGGTCTTATGTACGTGGGCTATTTCGACGAGTGGAGTGCCGAGCAAAACGGCATTAAAAACGGCGTTTCCTTCGGTCCTATTCTTATCCTCAACGGTGTTCCCGTCGATGCCAACGCCCTGCCGAGCGGCGTCAACCCCCGTACCTCCATCGGTCAGCGTGCCGACGGCGCGGTCATGCTCCTTGTCATCGACGGCAGACAGGTACACAGCATGGGCGCGACCTATGCCGACTGTCTGAACATTATGCTCGACCACGGTGCGGTCAACGCCATCAATATGGACGGCGGCTCTTCCACCAGCATGTACTATAACGGCGAGTACGTCAACCGCAACTCCAGTAAGTACGGTGCGCGTCCTCTGCCCTCTGCGTGGCTTTTTAAGTGATAGTGAGGTAAAAGCGAATGTCCAAAAGAACTAATCGCGGTAAAAAAGCATATTGGGCGGCGTTGCTGATATACACGCTTGTCCTCCTGATCCTCTCTTTCCTCGCATTGAAGACGGTCTGGAGCTATGCCGAGCAGTATCAGGCGTCCATGCCCGAACCCATAGTGGAAAAATATATCGCCGGTCTGAACACCAATCTCTTTGATGAGGGCGTGGCGGACACAATTGCCTCCATGCCGCACGAGGTGCAGAGCGATGAAGAGGTTCAGCAGACGGTCAGCGAAATATTAAACGGAGAGATCACCTATGCCCGTACCTCCAGCGATGAGCAGGGCATGAATGCCTATGCCATTCTCTGTGACGGCAGTAGCTTCGGCAAGGTCTATCTCAAACGCGACGAGACCAAGAGCGCGGATTTCATGCTCAACGGCAAGTCTGTGAAGGTTCCGTTTTTGAATTATGACCTTCGCCCTTGGGTCGTTGCCAAGGAGGAGTTTGACTTCACCGGGCTTTATACCTCCGTCCAGGTCACGATCCCCGCGTCCTACTCCGTCGCACTCAACGGTCATACGCTGGGAGATGAGTATATCGTCGAAAGCGGCATACATTATGATTCCCTCAAAAGCTATTACAGCATTAACCCCAATCTCCCCACCAAGGTCACATACCGCTTTGACAATATAGTCGGGCATATAGACCCGGTGATTTACGACGAGAACGGCAATGAGTACACCGTCGACACCACGCGCGACGATTCTCAGTACATAAAGTCCTGCAATACCGAGCAGCTTGCACGTCTCAACACATTTTGCAGTCAGTTTATAGAATCCTACTGCAAGTATACTTCCGGTGTCCTCGGTGAGTATTCCAGCGGCGGCTATGCCGCGCTTCAGGCGTATGTCCTTGCGGGAAGCGACCTTGACAAGCGTCTTCTCGACGCGCTTGACGGCTACATGTGGGCGCACACCAACAGCTACTCGCTCGACCATTACGCGCTCAACGGCGCGATCGACCTCGGCGAGGGCTACTATGTCTGCGATATAACCACCGAAACCACCTCCAACACCTCCGGCAACGGCGTTCAGCAGGACGTTAATAACCTCAAGGTGCTTGTGGTTGACACAGGCAAGGATCTGCGCGCTGTCTCGCTTGTTTGATGATGTAAAACAGAGGGTGATAAAATGGACGAACATAAGCTTTGTTTAAGCTCTTTGGCAGTGATCCTCCCCTCGCTCAACCCGGACAAAAAGTTCCTCGGCGTAGTTGACGGGCTGTACGAAAACGGCTTTGAGCATGTTGTCGTCGTTGATGACGGCAGTGATGCCGAGCATCAGCGGTATTTCCAAGACGCAAAGGAAGCCCACCCCGAGCTTGCGGTCTTGCACCACGGCGAAAACCGCGGCAAGGGCAGGGGGCTGAAAACGGCGTTTGAGTACGTTGTAAAAGAGCTTCCAACGGCAAAGGGTGTCATAACCATCGACGGTGACGGACAGCACCTCGTCGGCGATATTATCGCCTGCGGTGAGCGTATGCTTCGTGAGGGTGACAAGGTTGTCCTCGGCTGCCGCGACTTCGACGCGCCGGGCGTTCCGCCGCGCAGTATCGCCGGAAATAAGACCACCGCCCGCCTTTTCAAGCTTTGCTACGGCATAGTCCTCTCCGACACCCAGACCGGTCTTCGTGCCATACCGCGCGAGTATCTTGAGTCGTTCATCGGCATTGAGGGTGAACGCTTCGAGTATGAAACGAACATGCTTTTGAATATGAAGCGTATGGGCATCGGCTTTGCCGAACAGCCCATAGCCACGGTTTACGACCCCAATGACTATTCCTCTCACTATGATGCCGTCAAGGACTCGTGGCGTATATTCAAGGTGATGTTCAAGTTCCTGGTCAGCTCGCTCGGCTCTACGGCGATAGACCTTACGGTGTTTTACATCGTGATGCGCTTTTTCGGTGTCACCGCCGGTAAGTATGCCGAGCTTTTGGCAACTGCCGTCGCCCGCGCGATATCATCCTTTGCTAACTTCAACGCGAATAACTCCGTTGTCTTCGATAACCACAAGGGCTATAAGCGTGCGCTTTTGCGCTATTACTGCCTCTGCATTCCGCAGATGTTGGTTTCGGCTGGGCTTGTCACCCTTATAAACCATCTCCTCGCAAACTCCGCACCCTTTATAGCCACACTCATTAAATTCGCCGTCGATATCTGCCTTTTCTTCATCAGCTATCAGATTCAGCGCGAATGGGTGTTCTCTCAGAAAAAATAACATGATAATAATTTCAACAGCCCCTGCGCGAGTATTCGCGCAGGGGCTGTTTATACATCTGTGGTTATATGTGTCAAATAAGCCTGCTTTTCACAGCATGGTTGCCTTTTTGTATCTGTCGAAGAAGCTGACAAAGCTGTCAAACAGCTCGCGGTTTTTGCCGTGCAAGCCTGTTTCTTTATGATAATAGGCGCATACGCTTTCAATGTCCGGCAGATAGGGGAGGGGGAAGGTCTCGATATTTCGCAGATAGTCCTCCTGCACCTCCTGCGCTAGCATATCCCAAAAAAGCTTGGGGTATATGAACACGCCGAGACCGCTGTTTGCCAGCTGAAACGCGTTTTCCACGTTCGTCAGCTCGCATACGAAGCGGGGGTTGATGTCATAATACTTCAAATAGCTGTTGAGTGTCCGCCCGC
>CAZBYU010000041.1:0-8942 GCA_964496235.1 uncultured Oscillospiraceae bacterium
CTATATGATTAATCGTAAGCCCGCCGCGTTCACCGTTGGGAGCGTAAATTTCAATTACGTCAAAGCGCGGCTGTTTCTCACATTCATGTGAGCATAGCCAAAGCTCCGCCGTGCGTATTATTTTGCGTTGTTTGGAATATGTGACAAACTCACGAGCCTCGGCAAAGGCAGCATTTTTACGAAGCTTGACCTCCGCAAAGACGATAAACTCGCTGTTTTCGGCAATTACATCAATCTCTCCGACGCGGCAGGAAAAATTCATCTCAACCGTGCGATATCCCTTTTTCCGCAGATATTTTGCCGCCTGCTCCTCGCCGAAGTGTCCAAGCTCTCTGCTGTTCATCAATGCATTTTCCTCAAAAAGCTCATTCTGTGTGCCTCACACGCGCCATGCTCTCTCAAGCGTTCATAATGAAGTGCGGTGCCATAGCCCTTGTGTTTGGCAAAGGCATACTGCGGATACTTCTCGTCAAGCTCAAGCATGTGTCTGTCTCGCGTGACCTTGGCAAGAATTGACGCCGCGGCGATGTCGGCGCATTTTGAGTCACCCTTGACGACACAGCGGCACGGATACTCTATGCCGGTGGCGCGGTTGCCGTCGATAAGAGCAAGCTGAGGTGAGACGGACAGCTTTGCGATCGCACGGTTCATGGCAAGAAACGTCGCTTGCAGAATATTGAGCTGTTCTATCTCCTCCACTGTGGCAAAGGCAATGCCATAGGAAACCGCCTCGCGGCAGATGACATCATAAAGGCTCTCGCGTTTTTTCTCGCTGAGCTTTTTGGAATCGTCCAAGTCGGGAATTTTGATGCCGCGCGGCAATATGACCGCCGCGGCACACACGGGACCTGCAAGCGGACCTCGCCCCGCTTCGTCCACACCGCAAAGACAGCTTATCCCCGAATCGTATATTTCGTTTTCGAGTGTCCACAAATCATTCATCCGGCACTTCCAAGGTGAGACGACCTAGCTTGCCGTCGTGATACTCCGTCAGGAGGGTGTTTGCCATACGCTCAATATCATACTCTCCGCGAGACACGAGAAAGCCGCGTTTTTTCGCCGCCGCCTCCAAAAGCTCAAAGCCGTTCATATCATCATCAAGCTCAATCTTATAGCGTTGCACCAACGCATCGGGGTATATCTCGCGCAGTCTGAGCATAAAGTTTGCGCCGAGAGTTTCTTTGTCGATAACGTCTGCTTTTATGGCATTCGTGACCGCCAAAAGCTCACCGACCTCCTGAGAATCGAACTTGGGCCAGAGTATACCCGGGGTATCGAGAAGATCAAGTGTGCGGTCAATGCTTATCCACTGTCTGCCGCGCGTCACGCCGGGCTTATCCCCGGCAACGGCGGCTTTTCTGCCGGCAACCTTGTTGATAAACGTCGATTTTCCGACATTGGGTATGCCCAGGATCATAACGCGAAGCGGGCGACCGGTCTGACCCTTTTGCTCATACTCATGGAGCTTATCCGCGAGAAGCCTTCTCACGGCAGGCACAAAGCCGTTCACGCCCTTTCCGCTTTTCGCGTCCGTTTCCAAAACGGCAAGCCCCTGCTTTTCAAAGCAATCTTTCCAACGCTTCGTAAGCTCGGGGTCGGCAAGGTCAGTTCGGTTTAATATGATAAGTCGCGGCTTACCTGCGGCAAGACGGTCAATATCCGGGTTCCGACTTGCACGCGGGATACGTGCATCGACAAGCTCACACACGGCATCGACAAGCTTGATATTCTCCTCTATCATGCGTTGCGCCTTTGTCATGTGTCCGGGAAACCACTGGATATTCATTTTTTCAAATCCGTTATTCTCCATCAAACTACCTTTCCAAACGACGTAAGCGGAAAAATCACACAGTAGACCTTGCCGATTATAAGGCGGCTATCCACCATGCCGATCTCGGTTTTGCGGCTGTCGGTGGACATGTTGCGGTTATCACCCATGACGAACACACAGCCCTCCGGCACGGTTTGAGGACCGATAAAGTCAAGCTTTGTTTTCGTAAGCTCGTTGATATAATCCTCTTCTATCGCAACACCGTCGACATAGACTATGCCCTTGTCAAAGTCGATGTTTATCTCCTGCCCCTCGGTGGCTATCACACGCTTTACAAGAGCCTTGTCGGGGTCATACTCTTCCTTTCGGAAAACGACGATGTCACCGACCTCGGGAGTATAAAAAAGGTCGGAAACGAGCATTTTATCCTGATTATTGAGTGTAGGGTACATGGACGTACCTTTCACATCTATAACGCGAACAACGAAAATAAACACCACGACGCAGACTATAAGCGCGCTTGCAAGGCACTGAATCCAGTCGTATGTGTTACTGCGCTTTTGCTGCTCGATAAGCTCTATATCCTCTTTTGTAAGTTTTCTTTTTGCTCTGCTCATGAATATGCTCCAATCAAAGTCTTGAAATAATGCCCACAATATTCAGTTTATTATATCACAAAGGTGCGTAAAATCAACCTTTGAATCTTGAAACACCGTTCCATCTGTGGTAAACTAACTGTAAAATTTCAGCCACGGGAGGCAGGAAACATGCCCAAGCTCACAGTAATGATACCTGTATACAATGTTGAGGGTTATTTGCGTAAATGCCTTGATTCCGTGGTTTATCCGGAGCTTGCCGATTATGAGATTCTGCTTGTAAACGATGGTTCAACGGATTTGTCGGGTGAAATCTGCCGCGAATACGCCGAGAGATACCCGGAGCTTGTCCGCGTGATAACGACGGAAAACGGCGGATTGGGGAAAGCGCGTGATGTAGGCATAGATAACGCCGAGGGCGAATACATTCTCTTTCTTGACAGTGACGATTATCTTTCCGAAAACGCACTGCCGGAGATGATGAAGTTTTTAAGCGTGGGCTTTGACCTCTGCTTTTTTGACATACGCTCCGTCAACGAGGACGGAAAGTTGCTTAAATACATTCACGGTTGCTCCATAGAGGGTGAATTCACGCTTGACAGCTTCCCGGAGTTGCTTTTCGAGATGCCGTCGGCTTGGAACAAGATATACCGCCGCTCTCTTTTCACCGAAAACGGAATATATTACCCGGGGCGTGTATGGTATGAGGACATGTATGTCACCCCTCTGCTGTATACCAAGGCGAAAAAAATGCTCTCCGTCCACTGCGCGTGGCACAACTATATTCAGCGTGCAGGCTCGATAACAAACAACAAAAACACCGAGCGCAATCTGGAGATAATCCCCGCGGTAAATGCAATGCTCGACGCGTATAAAGGCGTGGGGCTTTATGAGGAGTATTTCGAGCAACTGGAGTACGCCGCATTTTATCACCAGGTAATCGCCGCATCCACCCGCGTCAACCTTGCCGACATGAAAAGCGACGTTCAAGACACGCTCTACTCCGACTTCATCACTAAGTTTCCGAATTACACAGAGAACCGTTACGTAAAGGGCATGAGCAAGAAATATAAGCTTCTGCATTTTCTTATACGCCACCGCATGAGATTCTGCCTGAATGCAGTGATGAAGCTCAATAACTTCATCAAGGGTAAGTAAAAATTAAAATATCAAACATATTAATCCCGCGGTTTCCGATATGAAACCGCGGGATTAAATCATTTATAGAGTGCTTCAAATTCGGCAAAATCGTCAAAGCCGTACAAAACATAGGTTGCCGTGACAAGCTCGGGTTCAAGAGTAAGCTCACACGCCTCACTTTCAAAGCTCTTCATTATCAGGAAAAACCTCCTCGCCGGAGTGTCGGTATCGTGCGATTTCTCCTGTAGCCACGGGTAAACGTACTGCAAGCCGTCGGCAGAGGTGATCATATCCGTGCTGACAATGTGCATCTCGATATCGCCGTCGGAAAGCTCGGTTATGATGTTGCCGCTCCAAAAGCTCGAATATCCCTCGTCATAGCCACACTCGGACAAATAGTCAACCACAGCCCTTATCTCGGCGTTTGCATCGCTACGTGCCAAAACGCGGTAGGTATTTGCAGAGCAGAATACCAGAAGCACGGCAAAAACACCGACAACACCGACGCGCACCAAAGGACGCTCATCAAAGCGTTCAAACGTTGCAAGCAAGATGGGAAACGCAAAGACTACCACGGGAACACAATATCTAGACACTCTGTCCAAATCGGTGAAGCAATAGATTAACGCCAACAGCGAGAGTGCAACAAGGAAGAAAAGAGCCGTTGCTTTATATGCGAAGGGTGTTTCGCTCTCTTCCAAAAGCTTTTTCACCGAGAGGAAAAGCGCGAGAAGAATAAGAGCAAAGAGCAGATTGTATATAAGAAACCCGGAGAAAAGCCCGCCCAGATGATAGCCTAAAAGCTCCATCACGCTGTCGATGAAGAAAGCGAGACCATCTGTGGAAAACGCGGAAAACAGCACATCGCGTCCGTAGGTATTCTCACCGTAATTGCAAAAAGCGTATACATCCTGCAACACGACGCGATTGACAACACACCCGACACCGGAAGCGGCAAGCATGACGAGCGTAATGACGAGAAAGCTCTTTTGCGTTGATACACTCGCTCCGGCTTTATACGCCCTGTAGAAAAGCAAAACAGCCGTGAGAAAAGCAGGGAGAGTAAAGACAAAAACCTGCCTCACACCACCAAGCCCCGCGACAAACGCCAGTGCCGCACCGAGCAACGCCCACACCGTCTTTTTCCCGCCGTCGAGATAGCGAAAGATGATTCCGAAAAGCAGGAACGATATACAGACATGCGGCACATAGAAAACGCCCTGAAGCACAGAATATGTATAGCTACCGGAAAGGGGCAAAAGCAGAACACCGGCGGCAACATACGCACCTGCGCGGGCAAGACCCAAGCTCCGCGAGAAGAATATACTGCAAAGCACCATTATACCGAGCAAAATCGCCGTGCCGATTGCTCTGACAATTTGCCAATCGGAAAAGAGCGAAAAGAGCGGCGCAAAAACGAGCTGAGTGTTCAAAACGCGAAGCTCACTGGAATAATACCAGTTTGGTGAGAGTACGGCATGCTCCTTTGACAGGAGCTTTGAAAGAACCAGCTCACTGGACATGTCGGCATCAATGTAGAAAAGACCGCACTTTGCCGCATAGACACATACCGCGCAATAGCACGCCAAAAGCCACAGCGCGGATATAATCACTTTTCTTTTGCTGTCGGTCATAAATACGCCTCCTGTCGGTCGGGTATTCATATGCTCCCTTTAAGTTTTAGAAGCACAAGAGAGAGCTTTTCAAGCCCGCGATAATTGAGCCACATGATAACACGGCGATTGCGCGATTCGCGCTTATATGCCTCACACTCGCCGAGCTTGGGGATATTCTCTCTCACATAACGGCGCAAGGCGGCTACAATAGCCTTCTTATCAGACGCATTCTGCCGCGCGACGCGCTTGACAGACTCGAGCAGAACATGGTTTATGAGAAGAAACTCGAAGCTGTCTTTATAGCCACCATTATCGGCAAACGCGCGGATATCGCGCATAATGTCGATTATATCGAGATTTTTACGAGCGTTATTGTTGTTCATGGTCGATTCCTGACCACAGCGATATATATACAGAGGCTCGTTCACAAACACCGTTTTCTCGCTGAGCATGGCAAGCTTTGCGGAGAAAGAAAAATCCTCATACCAAAGCCCGACGGGGAAACGGACATCACCGACGAGGCTTCTTTTGAAAATTTTATTACTCGCCGAACCGACTGCGGCCATAGGATCTTCCTGCAATGCGGACTTTACGTATTCCACGCGCCCATCGTCGTAGCGTTTTTCCATGTCGCATACGACGATATCCGCGCATTCGCGCTCTGCCGCGGCAAGCATAAGCTCGTACATATCCGGCTCAATAAAATCGTCGCTATCGATAAAGCTGAGAAAATCACCCTTTGCCACGTCAATCCCATGGTTTCTCGCGCGACCCTGCCCGCCGTTATCCAGCGTGATGAGGGTGATTTTATCGGGATATCGCTCCACATACTCGGCGCAGATATCCCCGGAAGCATCAGGCGAGCCGTCATTGACAAGGATTATTTCCAAGTCCTTCTCGGTCTGGTTGAGAATTGAATCCACGCATTCGCGCAGATATGCCTCTGCCTTGTAAACAGGCACAACAACACTCAGCTTCATGCCTGCTCCTCCCTCTCACGTGCCGCATGCTCACGCACACAGCGATAATACATCAACGCCAGTACAACAGAGCAGTATATCGACACATTCGGACGACGCAAAAGTGCGCCGGAGAACTCAGCCAGCCCCATCTGCAAGGCAAAGCACAAAAGCAAGGTGAAATTCAAAAGGTTCAAGCTACCCTTAAAATCGTACAGCACCTTTTTTATAAGCTTCCAGACAAAAAGCAGGATGAACGCCACATACAGACCGAAGCCGATGTAGCCGTAGTAGTAAAACAAAGCCGGCCAGTCGTTTTCGGGGTCATATGCGGGGTCGGCAATCTCGGAAACCTCAAAGCCGACAAGATGCGTAATAAAATCAGCATCGTCCCATATCATTTTTGCGTATGTGCGCTTCATAACTCGCACGTCGATAAGCGTTGCGGCGGAGGTGGTCATGTCGTACTCACGCATTATCCGCTCTATTCCGAAGCGGTCAAACATCTCGGGGATAACATGCCACATGAGCTTATTGTAATATGTCTCGAATATCTCACGTACAACAGGGTCGGCAAGCTTTTCCTCGGTCGTCATGGTTGTGGGGTCATAGCCCTTTTCATTCAGAAGCCTTACAAGCTCGTCCTGATCCTTCAGCGCAGTCGCACTCGCCTGCAAAGCCTCGACCTTGGCACGCGGAGTATACGGATAAATCACGACCGCAGTAAGAGACAGCGCGATAAGCACAGCCAGAAGGAGCTTGTTGAGCTTTTCCTTATTGACTATCGTATTCAAAACCATAAACGCCGCAAAGCCCAGCATCAAGGCAAAAAGCCCGAAATAACACGCTTTCGTGCCGTTGGAAATGAACACAGCGGAGACTATGATGGGTACAGTCACATTCACAAGCCGTTTTTCGCTCTTCACGCCGAAATACATTGCAAAGCACGAAAGGGAAACGAGAATAATGCTGTTGGCACAGCGATTATTGTCAATGACCCAGCCGCTCACACCCAAGCCCTGACCATAGGTGACATTCTCCGTTCCCGTGATGACAGCAAGCACCAGCGCGACAAGCACCAACAGCGAGGCAACTCCAAGCCCCGCAACCGCCTGATGCTTCATTCGTTCATCACGCACAGCATACACAAAACACACCGTGAGTATCGGCAACTGCGCCACACGCGCCATGTATGACACGTCGCGGAACATGTCGATATACCCCAGTCTTATGCAGTTTAGAAAATGCAGGACACAAAACGCACCTATAACAAGCATAGAGATAAGAAAATGCTTTTTCTTTTCCAGCTTGAAGAACATACATAACGGCAGTGCAACCATTATAACAAGGCGGATATACCCCGCCCAGCTCGACTGAGTATTATTCGTCCAATACGCCAGAACGTCGAGGACAGGCTGGGCAGCAATGAGAAAAAAGAACCAATTTCTCTTTATATTACCAAAAAAATTATTTTCCCGCGCCATAGATCACTCTCCCAAGATATCAAACCAGAGCTTAGCAACTCGCTCACGCGAAAAGTCAAGCGAGCGGATACGCGCCGCCTTGCCGAGTGCCTCGCGCTTATCATCGTCTGTCATCAGCTCGACAAGCTTTGCGGCATAGGTTTCATCATCACCGTCCGGCACAAGGCAACCGTTCACCCCATCCGTAATGAGAAACGGCGGACCGACACGGACATCAAACGCCACCGTCGGCAAATAACAGCTTTGTGCCTCAAGAACGACAAACGGAAAGCCCTCGCTCTCGCTTGTCATGGCGTATATACCGGCGCGGCACATCTCACGCTCAATCTGTTTTGAGTTCATTACTCCGGTGAGCGTGATATAATCCTGTGCACCAAGCTCACCGATAAGCCGTTCAAGTGCGGCTCTCTCCTCGCCCTCGCCTATTATCTTCAAGCTCCAATCTGGCTTGCTTTCATGGACTTTGGCAAATATTCCGATAAGCTTGTCAAAGCGTTTGACATAGTTAAGGCGTCCGGCGGCAAGCACGGTTTTCTCACGCTCGGAAAAGGCAGGCTTTTCGGGATAGCTGTCAATGAAATTGGGGATAAAAACGGTCTTTGTGTCCGTTCCGCGCATCATCTCCCCCACCTCTTCGGCAAGACCGGGAGTCAAAAGGGTGAAATAATCTATATTTCCGTAGCTTTTTTTGAAAGCATTGACGTATTTTGCCTCAAAATTATGATCGTGATGAAGCTGTGCGATTTTGAGGACACCGGGATTTCCGAAACGTGAGAGAAGCAGGTTATCCTCATGGCGTGTCGTGATAATTATCCCGCTCTTGATGCCCTTTATAGCCTCAATAACGGCAAACCTTTTCCCCGCCAGAATTTTGACCGCTCTCGCGCTCTCCTTGATAAAGCTCAACGGCTTTATCTCTCTCACCGCTGTCTTCCACTCGGCGCGGTTTGGCGTGTCATTGAGCAGGTAGCGCACCTTGACGCGCTCATCAAGCGGATACGCCGGACTGCCGGGCATTTTGTAAACGCTGATTACTTCAACGTTATAACGCTCGACGAACATATTCGCCATATTTATTATCGCCTTTTCGACCCCGCCGAAAGCAAGGTGCAGGGCAATTATATGGACCGTATTCATGTTATCCTCCAAGCTCTGGGTTATCATGCCAACACCCCGGACCGTTGATTCTGCCACACATATTCTTATATACTCGACATACCGATTTTTCGATTATATAAATTCGATTATACAAAAACAAAAAGCACCTTCTTTTCAGAAGATGCTTTTTGCTTCAAGCCGCTGTAAAAATTACAGACGCTCCTTGACCTTCGCCTTCTTGCCGACGCGGTCACGCAGGTAGTAAAGCTTTGCTCTGC
>CAZBYU010000042.1:0-8841 GCA_964496235.1 uncultured Oscillospiraceae bacterium
CCGATTGAAGGACCTATCAGCATCGGCAGAAACACGCCGAAGATCATGCGTATGCCCTGAAAATGCCCGACCTTGTCGCGCGGCGTTTTGTCGCGTATAACGCCTGACAGTGCCGCCGTTACCAGCATGTATCCGCTCATCATCACGCATCCTGCGATAATAACGCTCACCATGCCACGCGCAAAGAACATACCCACCAGACCGAACAGCATAACGCCCGACGCGGGTAGAACGAAGTGTAGCTTACCTACACGGTCAATCACCTTGCCGAATGCAACGCTTGCTATAGATGCGGTTATCAGCACCACGCCCAGAACTATCGCATAGTTGTCCATTTTGAGGTAGTTTTGAATGTAGATAATGAGATAGGGGAAGAAGACCTGTACAGACACGGAGAAAACACAGAATGCAAAAAAGGCTATATACAGCCCGGTGTTATCGCGCACCACGGAGGGCTTGAGACCGTAGACAAGGTTTTTGATGTAGGAGTCGCGTTTTGGAGAAAGCTCCGGCTCTTTTATCAGGAAAAAACCCGCAATGCCTGTAAGTGTCACCAGAGTGCCGAATATTGCAAAGAAGCGTTGCCACTCACCTCGCTGTGTCATGCCGTCGAACACACCGAATATTATTAGCATCGACAATAGCGGCAGTACGGCCAACACGCTCTCTGTTCGACCGCGGTCGGCGTTGGCTACGCTGTCGGTTATGTATGCGTTGAACGCCGCATCGTTTGCGGTAGAGCCGAAAAAGGTCATCACGCAGTCAAGTATTACGACCATCGTCGCCGCCGCGGATACAGCCTGCGTGGGGAATAGCTTTGCCGCGTTATCAACTGTAATAAGTCCGAACGCCGCCGTGGACAGGCCCCAGAGTATGTACCCGCCGCAGATGAACGCCTTGCGCTTGCCCACACGGTCTGAAAGTGCGCCCATCAAAAGAGTGGTCAGCGTTGCCGCCGCCGCACTCCATGCCACCATCTCCGAGATGTACCATGGGTCGTTGGAAATTGTGTTGTAAAGAAACACGTTGAAATACATGTTCTCGATTGTCCATGCGAATTGCCCTACAAGCCCTATTATTATAAGCGTTGCCCATAGCCGCCCGGTCAGCCGTTTGTCGTTATCCATTGCCATATGCCGTATGCTCCTTTGCCTTTGCACTTTGCGTTTGCATTCTGTCCCAATTATATTACACGTTATAATTTTAATCCATATCCTGCGAAAACGCAATAACAATGATGAAAACTGTAGAATGCAAAGCGTTTGCCATCACTCGTCTTCCGTCTACAGTCTCAATCGTGCAACGTATCAAAAATGTCAATGAACCCTCTAAAACCACTCGTAGGCGGGCGTCAATTACCCCACCTGTCTTACACACTAAGCAGAGATTGATATAGAAGCATTGCGTAAACATCGTTGCGACTACAACACCGTATAGATTAACATATAATAATCTACATAACTCTATTAACATATCTTAATATACATAAATCAATTCACATAAATCTAACTACATAATATTATAAACATAACATAGGTAACATAATATATTGAGAATTGCGTAATATGCTGTAATAACAAGAAAAAATGCCTTGTGACAGTTAACATAACGCGTATAGTACGAGCCTAATACTGGCCTTATCTCTCAAAAACTTTTGCGATATACTTATCGGTGAACTCCGTCAGCGCGGGAAAATCCATTCGTGCGATGTATTGCACCTCCAGCTCGTCATGCTTTTGTTTTGCCACGGCGAGGCGCGATAAAGCCGACGCTTTCAGTCGCTCTTCTATTTGTCTGCCCTCGCGTATTTCTGCGCGGTGTTTTTGTGCTTCTCCGTTATCTACTGCCGCGTCCAGTCTTATATGTCTTGCTCCCTCTATGCCGTATCCGCTCATGGCGAATGCCACGCGCCATTCCGGTAATATTACCGCGTCGAGCCTGTTTATATCCAAAGGGTCTCGGCATAGTATAGTTGCCGCACCGAGTGTCGCCGCCTCTTCCGCGGCAAACTGCAAGGCGATGTCTGCACCACCGTATCCGTCATCAATGGCGTAGATCAAATCCGCCATAGACGCTATTTCGTTTTCCAGCCATAGCTCACCCTTGCATGTAAGCGCGTGCATATAGCGTTCACAGCTTCCGCTTGCTTCACAAAGGTTATATTTATCACGCCGCTTTGCCCGATGGATGATATTGTTTATCCGCCGGCGTATCACGTCGCGCAATTCCCCATTGAATAGCGGCGGCATGTATCCCCGCCGCGTTGCCCATGCCGCTGCGAGGTAGTCATACGCCGCGGCGTAATCTCGCTTATACTTGCTGTAAAGTGCGTCAATTGCATGCTTATCTTCATCGTCGAATTCGCCTGTACAGAACTGCCCTAGGTTTACATAATCACTATTAATCCCGAATTTTTTCGGCTCGGCGACGTGCGGCGCAGTGCCGTCCACCCAGCCGCGGTGAAGTGAGGGTATGTACACGCCGTCGAGAGAATCCGGGTCTCCCGAGCAGAGTACGTATTCTACATTAAGACCTCTTTTCTCCGCCACTTGCCCGATTTTTCGCATGAATCCGGACTTTCCCGTACCCGGTCCGCCCTTTATAATAGTAAGATAGTCACCCTCTGCATGGCAAAAACCGCCGTAGAGCGATTGGAACCCATCCTTAGAGTTTGCACCGAGAAAATAGCTTTCCGTCAATTCCGCCCACCTCCATGCGACATTATATGTATCGAATCGCATAATTGACCACCTGTTTTGCGGAAATACGGATAAAAAATTTACAAAATCGGCTTGCCCAATCGCAAGCCGATTCAAATATCCATTATTATTGTTTCCACGCCGCTTCTCTCGGCATATAGTATCGTGCTCATTGTGCCGCCGGGTGCGCCGTTATAGCAACACAGCAGTATGGATGAGCGATCGACCATGTATCTGTTCCTCTCCAGCATACAACCTGGTGTGTACCCGATTTTCAGCACTGTCACATTGTTGCATGCGTCGAGTAGTTTGTTGTACCTCACGCGTTGCTCACGCGTCCAGCGATCCGGCTGGGTCGCACATGGAATAGCTGCTTCCAGCGTCACGTCAGTGTGATTATTTCTCAGCGCGATGACCGCGTCCGCAAAATACATGTCACAGCCTATCGCCATGCCGCATATATAATGCCTGTATCCCGCCTGATATATTCCCTCAAGATGCGCGGCAAGCTCCGCTTTCAGGGAAATGCAACGTGCGTCACCCTCGTTTGTACCCCACGGAAGCCTCGGCGGTCTGTGTCCGGAGAAACAGCATGTTTTTTCCCGCTCGTGCATGAACTTTTCCCGCCTTTCCCTGCGTGGCTTTTTTTACAGTATAAACCGTAAAAAGGGTATTGTCAAAGAAAGAATACTGTGATATCATAAAAACATCTTCAGGGCAGGGTGAGTGCCAAAGGCACAATTCCCGATCGGCGGTATAGTCCGCAAGCCGTTTTCGGCATGACCCGGCGCAACTCCGGGACCGACAGTAAAGTCTGGATGGAAGAAGATGCTCATAACACCTTTTTTCGTATTTATTCGCCTGAAGATACAATATCTTTGGGCGTTTTTGCTTTTTGCGCACGGAAACGCCCCGAAAAGGAGAAGTATCTTATGGAAAACCTGCGCTTCGTTCTCGTGTGTGTTGTCATCTTTGCGGCGATCCTCGCTGTGGCTCTCGCGTCCGAGCGGCTTTTGAGCAAGAACAGAAAAAAGCTTTCAAGCACCCATTATATCAGCTATACCGCCATTTTTTCATGCATGGCGGGTGTGCTGATGGTGTTCGATCTGCCGCTCTTTTTCGCGCCGACATTTTATAAGCTCGATGTCAGCGAGTTGCCCGTGCTTATTTGTACGTTTTATCTCGGACCTGTCGCCGGTGTGATAAGTGAGCTTATCAAGGTCATGGTAAAGCTCTTGCTCAAAGGCACAAGCACCGCTTTCGTAGGTGACTTTGCAAACTTCGTCGTCGGTTGCTCGTTTGTTCTCCCCGCAAGCATTGTCTATCACGCCAAGCCCGGCAAAAAAAGCGCGCTTATCGGCATGCTCGTCGGCACTCTTGTCATGACCGCTTTCGGCAGTCTCTTTAACGGAATCTATCTTATTCCCAAATTTGCCGAGCTTTACGGTATGCCATTGGAAGCTATCGTCGGCATGGGGACAAAGGTCAACGCCTCCATCACCAGCGTCACAACGCTCGTTGTATTTGCCGTCGTTCCTTTTAATCTCTTGAAGGGCGCAGTCGTGTCGCTTTTGACCTTCCTGCTCTATAAGCGCATTTCGCCACTGCTCCACAAGGGTGATGAGCGCATGATAAAACGCAAGAATGCGGTGTGATATGTGCCGAACGCTCATATGTCGTGCAGAGTACGCCGTAGCCGTATAATGCTCAACACAAAATTCAATATCTCCGTGATGTATATAAGCGCGATGTAGCCCGATAGTGCAAAGCGCGGCAGGAGCAGCCAAACGAGGAACAAACCCACCAACGAATCCACTATGTTTATCCCCATGCTCCACACCTGCTGACCCAGCCCTTTCAAACAGCCGTCCACTGTCATGTCGGTGTACATCACCGGAACAAGAGGCGCGAGAAGCCGGATATAATGTCCGGCTTCTCCGCTTTTATATACGGCAAGCCCCAGCATATCCGAAAACAGCCACATAAAAAGCCCCACCGCCGTCGAAAACTGGAAGCTTACCGAGAGTAGCTTCTTCGTTGCCGCGTGTATTTCAGTCCGACTGCCCTGCACCTGTGCCTCGGTTAGCTCCGGCACTATAAGCTCCCCCAAAGCGGACATTATGCACGACGGAAAGAAGATTATCGGCAGTACCATGCCTTGTATGGTTCCATATCCGGCAAGCGCACCGTTTGCCGAATATCCCGCGGACTTCAAACCTCGCGGCACAAGCAGGTTTTGCAGTGTTGTCAGCGCACTTCGCGCATATGCCGACACTGCCAGCGGAACGGCGATTTTCAGCATCCGTGATGTCAGGCGCACCCCGCCGCCGCACTCGCCGTAATGCCGCCGTCTGTCGGCAAGGTATATCCCCGCCATCATTATAAGAGAGGCAAAGTCTGCAAGAACACGCCCCTGAGTCACGGCGGCACAGCTCAATTCAATGTCCGTCAGCGGCACACGCGATAGGCACAGCCACACCGCCGCTATACCGAAGAGTTGCTCTATAAGGTGTACCGCACTAGGCTTCCATACGCGCCCACAGGCGGTGAAGTACCCCGACAGCGACGCGCATAACGATATACACGGCATACTTACCGCACTAAGCCTGAGTGAACGCACCGTCCTCGCGTCGCCTATCCACAGAAAACCTATCGGCTCTGCCATTGACCATAGTACCGCTCCCGCCAGCACCCCAAAGAACAGCCCATACCCCAGACAGCGGCGCATAGCCGCGCGTATGCCGGTGCAGTCCGTTCCGCCAAGCTCCTCGGAGATAAGGCGAGTTGAGGCAAAGCGTATACCGGATATGGCGAAGGTAGCCAATAGATTAGTCACGGACAGGACAAGCTGGTATAGCCCGATGCCTGCCGAGCCTATCCGTCCGACGAGCCAGGTTTGAAACGCAATGCCTATACAGCTCATCAACAGCGAAACGCCCGTGAGCAGAAAGGTGTTGCAGATTAGCCGCTTTTTTTCGATCATGCACCCGCCCCCCTGAGATATACCACTTCTTATTCAGCATATGCTCGGTCAAGCTCCGACTTGTCCGCGAAAAATGGGGAAAAAGAAAAGTGCAGGGGCGAAAGCCCCTGCACTGTCTATTAGTGGTTGTGTGTATTCGGTTTATATGCTGTACCAGCGTATTTCGTTTGCGTCAAGGTGGAGGTCAAAGCTTGCGGAATCGGTGTAGACAACGGTGTCCTGCGGGACGTAGGTGTTGTTTACGACGCAGTATTTGCCGTTTGCGACAAAGGCGTGAACCTCAACGTTGTAGTTCGAGGAAAACCAACGGCAAAGCTCGTCCTCGCCGTGAGCCGCCCAGAGAATGGCGCGGTAGAGCATGCGACTGTTTTCAAAGGAATAGGGGAGACCGGAGATGTACACTCCACGCCCCTTGCCGAACTCGTTGACGGCAAGCTGAACCTCTTTGTCGCGCTGGACGAGTACGCTTGCGCCCTCAAGTGCGTACATGTTTTTCTTGCCCTCGCCGAAATCGACCTCGTCTGCCACATCTGCGAGGATGAAGTGATCGCGGTGTTCGCTCCAGTTGTACTTATCGTAATTGAGCGTGAAGCCGGTCTCTTTCTCAATGCCGAGTATGCTTGCCGGTTGGATATACCGCCCCTGATACTGGTGTGCGCCGGGTTCGCCCACGCCGATAAAGCCGCCGCCGCGACCGACAAATGCGCGTATCGCGCTTGAAATAGTCGGATCCTCCCACTCGATACCGCCGGTGTGTGCCGTGTCGCCGTCACCGACGTTGATGATAACGTCCACATCGTCCAAAACGGCGGGGTCGTTGCGTATATCATCAAAGGAGATGAAGCGCACGTCAAAAGGTGCGCCACTCAGTGCTTCGATAACACCGAAATAGGAGTAATTCTGCTTCTGATACAGTGCGTGGTGTACCATGTGACAGCCCCAAGAGCGCATCTTGCCCCAGCAGTTGAGAACTGCCACGGTTTTCACGCAGTAGGGTGTTGTGCCTTTAATGTTCTCGTAAAGCTCGCGGAATTCATTGCATACACTCTCCACATACTCCACAAACTCCGGGAACTGTATCGCCAGCTTCAAATACCCGCCGTAGCCTATGCGGTCAATGGGCTTACGCAGTATGGCGCGTCGCGCCGTGACCCAGTTTTCCTTTGCCTCGCGCACAGGGTCTCCGCCCTCGTGGAAGGTGTCGGGGAAAAAGTAGGGCAGGAAACGCCCCTCGGTGTACTTTACGCCGGGAATATCGGAGATAAGACGCAGAGTAGACCCATTGCCCACAGAGCCGACCACGGCGTCCAGACCGATCGACCTGAATTCCTCAAGGAACGGCTCTGTGCCTATCCAGTGGTCGCCGAGGAACATCATCGCTTCTTTACCAAGCTCGTGCGTTATGTCAACCATTTCTTTTGCAAGCTTTGCGACCTCTCTGCGCTGGAAGGTCTGAAAATCCTTGTATTCCTTGCTCGGCACGCGATACTGGTTGTTGTGATAGCCCTGATCGACTATGAACTCCGGACGGAACTTGTATCCGACCTCACGCTCAAACCGTTCGAGAATATAGGGCGAGACGGAAGCGGAGTAACCGAACCAGTCGACGAACTTCTCGCGTTTAAGCTCGTCGAATATCAGCGTGAACTGGTGGAAAAACGTAGTGTAGCGAATCACATTCACATAGGGGTGTTCCGCGATGAACTTACGCAGACGCGCCATTGTGAACTCGTGGGTTTTCGGCTGACGCACGTCAAAGGTTATCTGGTGTTCAAAGTTCTGCCAGCTGTTTGTCACGGCGTTGTACATGTGTACGGGATCCCAAATTAGGTAGGCGAGAAATGCCACGGTGTACTCGTGGTATTCCGCAGGCTCGTGAATGACGACACAGCCTGTACCGTCGTCATAATCCCATGCGTCGCTCGCTAATGGCTCACCTGTCGTGCGATCCATGACCTCCCACCAACGCTTGATGTCATCACGTGTGTTGACGAGCATAAGCTCCGGTGAAATGCCCTCCATCAGCTTTATCGAGAGCGCACCCCCGACAGCCGTGCGAAAACCCGTCATGATGTAGCACTGCTGAACCTCTTCCGGGTGTGCCTTTGCCCACGCGTTATCCTTTCGCGTGGTGTAGTAGGTGGAGTAGATCTTTGCGTTTTGCCCTTGAAGCTCGGCAGGGAAATCCGTGCCGTCGCAGTCGCGTATTGCGTCCGCGCCCCAGCGTTTCATGATTTCCAGAGTTTCCGGCACAACGTCCAGATCCGTCGGTATAGTCACACGACCAAAGGTCTTGTCGTTCATGCTAATAGTTCTCCTTGAAGTGACAATATCAGTTTTTATACGATGCGTTGTAAACGAACAGGGCAGTCAGCAGGCATATCATGCCCACTATCATGATTCCAAGCCCCGCGAGCTTGCCGGTCATTTTCCACCCGACTATGGTAAGCACGATACCCGCGATGAAAAACAGCGCGACAAGTAAAGCTCTGAGCTTCTTGTGATTCTTCCAAAAATTCATCTCGTCACACTCCTTAGCCCTTTAAGCCGCCCACGGTCATGCCCTTGGTGAGATTCTTTTGCACACAGCAGTAGAGTATCAGTGTCGGAAGCATGACCAGCACAAGACCGGCGTACATCGGTCCGTAGTTTGCCGCGGACTGCTGTGCCTGCATGAGATTGAGGAGTCCCACAGGCAGAGTCTTCGTGCCGTTTGCGGCGGTCATAAGCGTCATTGAAATTATGTATTCGTTCCAGAACGAAAGGAAGTTGAAGAGAATGACCGTGATTATCGAGGGCTTTGCCATGGGGAATATGACCTGCACCATTGTGCGGAAATATCCCGCGCCGTCGATGTATGCCGCCTCTTCATAGTCATGAGCCAGCGTGGAGAAGTAGCTGCTGAGAAGGTAAATCGTAAACGGCAAAGCCGTTGCGGCGTATACCACGGCCAGCACGAAAAGGTTATTGAGCAAAAAGCCCGAGCCGAACACCTTTTTCAGCCATATATCACCGTCACGAAGCATCAGGAAAATGGGAACGACGATGTAGTTGACATTGATGAAAAGTCCACCCATGAATGCCGCGCTGAAAAACTTTTGTCCGAAGAACTTAAAGCGCGACAGGCAGTATGCCGCCGGCAGAGCCACCACCAGCAAC
>CAZBYU010000043.1:0-8755 GCA_964496235.1 uncultured Oscillospiraceae bacterium
GAGATAGGTCATGTAGGCAAGACCGGTCGTGCAGTGGGTGTGCATAACCACGGGCAGATCCACCGCGTCCTTTATAGCGGCAACGAGGTCATATGCCGCCGCGGGGGTGAGGATACCCGCCATGTCCTTAATGCAGATCGAGCCGACACCCATCTGTGCAAGCTCCTTGACCATCTCCACGTACTTTTCACGCGTGTGTACGGGGCTGGTGGTGTAAGAGATAGTGCCGGACGCCATTGCGCCGGATGCAACGGTCTCTTCAATTGCTACTTTGAGGTTGTTCACGTCGTTGAGCGCGTCGAAAATGCGAATGATGTCGATGCCATTTTTGACGGAGGCGCGTACAAAGCGGCGGACGATATCGTCCGGGTAGTGCTTGTAGCCGAGAATGTTCTGTCCGCGAAGCAGCATCTGCAACTTCGTGTTCGGCATGTTTGCGCGGATCTTACGCAGACGCTCCCACGGATCTTCGTTGAGGAAACGCAGGCACACGTCAAACGTTGCCCCGCCCCAAACCTCGGCGGAGTAGTACCCTGCCTTGTCCATTTCGGCAAGGATCGGCTCCATCTTGTCATACGGCAACCTTGTCGCAATGAGAGACTGGCTCGCATCGCGCAAGGCGGTTTCGGTAAACTGTACTTTCTTCATGTCTCCTCCAAAAATACCTTGAATTTGCTTTTTCTTTGCCTGAAAGATTGAGTGTATTATATCATTTCCGCTTTTGCAATGCTATACGTTAATTATTTTTCTGACAATTGAATAATAAACCGCAGAATTTTGAACCCAAACCCACGCGCTTTTTGTGCAAAAAAACGACGCCGCCCCGCCGCGACGCCGATAATATCTCAAATTTACACAAAATCCACTTCGATGAGCCATTATATGTAAATTAACACCTGCATTTTTACCCGTTCGACAGGAGACGGCGTGTGTTATAATGTGACTGAAAAAAGCGTCATTTACCCTGTCACTTTTTGCGAAAAAAGCTGTCTTATATTATAGAAACTCGAAAAAGGAGGGACGTTATGGAGGACGAGAGAATAATTGAGCTTTACTGGCGGCGTGATGAGCGTCGCTTTTCTGCAAGACGGTGCGTGTGCGCTTTGTCAATCTCGGTGTTGCATTCAAAGTGAGTACAACCCCGGTCGTTTTCGGCGAGTGGGCGTTTGAAATCAAATTGCCAAGTGAGAGCAACACGCGAGAATGCTTTGCAAACAAGCCGGTGGGCGACACGGGATTTGCGATAAATACAGTCACGATTTCCCCACTCTTTGTGCATATCGGTTATTATGCACCTGCCGATGTGCAAATCAGCGGCGATGAGCTTGGTATACCCGTGTTTGAGGGTGTGGTGCTTGAAGACGGAACGCGCATGGAGAACATATTCTCCTTCGGCAACGAGGGCTATTCCGACGACACAGGAAAAACAGCATATACCCAAACTGCTCTTACGCAGATGATAGACCCGAATGAAGTGACCGCATTGCGCTTTTACCGTTCGGCAGGGGACAAGCAGACCGAGATTGAAGTGCCGCTTTTCTGACGGCGGGCATACAATGAGATAAGGCGGGGCGCGGCTTTGCCGATGAACGCCCCGCCAATTCTCTTTCGGAGGAGCACAATGGCGGAAAACGAATGCTATTCGACCAAGATATACTCCAACCCCTGCAACGGAAGCTCCTGCTCCTGCGGCTGCGGCAGCAATGTGGGTCCGACCGGACCCATGGGCTTGCAGGGACCGGCGGGTCCTCAAGGACCGCAGGGCATACCCGGACCTGTCGGACCACAAGGTCCTGCGGGACCACAGGGAGCAACAGGCGCGACAGGCGCAACCGGTGCAACGGGAGCTACCGGCGCAACAGGCCCTGCCGGGGCAACGGCGACGAACCAAAACGCCATGCTGTATCAAACGGCGGCGCAGTCCGTTGCCACCGATACACCGCTCACGCTTGCCACAAGCACGATAAACTCCACCGGTGACATCACCCTCTCCGGCACAAACGGCGTTACCCTCGCGCCGGGGCAATATCTCGTCACCTTCGCCGCCGACGCCGCCGTCACCGGCGACGGCAACATCGGCGCGTCACTTGCCCTTGACGGTACGGCACTTGCCTATGCCACGGCCTCGCAGGCACAGACTGCCGCCAGCGGCGCGGAGCGCATCGCGCTCACCGCGATAATTGCACCCACGGCATCGCAGACGCTCACTGTCCGCAATGCCACCGGAAATACCGTCAGCTATACCGACAGCACCCTCACCGTTGTCAAGCTCGCATAAGCGAAACGCATACTAAAAACGCCTTGGGAGGTCATGCCTCCCAAGGCGTGAGTTTATAGTTCGATAAAACGACTTGACACGGACAAGCCGACTCAGCTATCCCCTTTTTGCGCTGTGACACCTTCGTAAATAAGTCGGTGCGCGTTTATCATGCGATCTTCAAGCGACACATCAGGCTCAATCCCGGAGAAGTAGGCAAAAAAGCAACCCCAGCCGCAGGAGAGTATTGTCCTGTGTAGCCATTCTTTGTCCACGTCTTCGCGTATCTCACCGCGCGAAATACCGAAGTCGATGATTTCACGTATTGTGGTGTTCACCTCGCGGTCAATGTTTGCCATGAAATGCTCGCCGGGGTTTTTCAACGCGTGGATATATACAAAGCGACCCGCACCCTTTATAAGAGAATCTCCGCTCTTTGCATTGGTTTTTGCAAAGCTGATGAGCCGGTCGAGCGTAGTATCGTCGGGTGAAAAGGAGTTTCTGAAGTTTTTATATAGATCCTCGTTGATTTTTGAATACTCCAGGAAAATATCCTCCTTGGAGTTGAAATACTTATAAAAAAGACCTACGGACACCTCTGCTTCCTTGCAGATTTCTCTGATGGTGACCTGTTCAAAGCCTTTTTCCTTTGAAAGCTTTATGGCAGTTTCGTATATTTTGTTCCTAGTTTCCACGGATTGTGCATGCCTTGCGGTGTTAGGGCTGTCCATCAATAACTCCTCAATTCGATTTGCAATTCTTAATAATAGTTAAATACAAATTCGGGTATAAGTCAAGCGATTATCGCCCATTTCCTCACGCTTTTTTCAAATTGTTAAAAAAGATATTGACAAACACGTGACTATGTTATATAGTGAACACGTTCACTGAACGCGTTCAAACAGATTTCATGCGCGACCGGCCAACGCGTGTGAAAAAAAAGAAAGGTAAAGGTTATTCTATGAACGGTATGTGTATGCTGAACAAGATGTTTCAGCCTATAAAAATCGGCAATGTGGAGCTGAAAAACCGCATGGCAATGTCTGCTATGGGTACTAACTTCGGCATTGACGGACACCTGACAGAGCAGACCTATCGCTATTATGAGGAACGCGCCAAGGGCGGGTTCGGACTGATCATTCTTGAGGCAACCGGCGTTGTTCCCAAGGGAAGAGCATTCCACAAGTTCCTCGGTGTATGGGACGATACCCTTATCCCCGAGTACAAAAAGCTGATAAGCGTTGTGCATAAGCACGACGCAAAGATATTCCACCAGATTTACCACGCAGGTCGTCAGGCGGATCTTCGCGGTATAGGTCTCATTGCACAGGCTCCTACCGCAATTCCCTGCCCCAAGACGGGTGCACTCCCCGATGAGCTTAGCGTCGAGGATATACATGAGATAGTACAGGCATGGGGCGATGCGGCTCTCAGATGCAAAGAGGCCGGCTTCGACGGAATCGAGTTCCACGGCGGTCACGGCTACCTTATCCACTCTTTCATATCTCAGTATACCAACAAGCGCACCGACGAATACGGCGGCTGCTTTGAAAACCGTATGAGATTTGTCCGCGAGATCATGGAAGCCACCCGCGCCAAGGTCGGCAAGGATTACCCCGTATGCATTCGTCTGTCTATCGACAATTCTCCCGGCAGTATCCGCGTGGAAGAGCTGAAGGCAATGGCGATATACATGGAGCAGGTTTGCGGCTTCGATATGGTCGACATCTCCTCCGGTAACAGAAACGACGGATCTCAGAGCATTCGCCCCATGTATGAGCCTCACGGCTGGAACGTGTCCACCGCCGCCGCAGTGGCACAGGTCGTTAGTATCCCCGTCATGGTCGTCGGTCGTTTCAATGACCCGTACTTTGTCGAATCCGCACTGCACACTCCGGGCATCGAGATGATAGCCATCGGACGTGGCGCGGTGGCAGATCCCTGCTTCCCGAACAAGGCACGTGAAGGCAAGCTCGAGCAGATCGCAACCTGCATCGGTTGCTTGCAGGGCTGTCAGGGTCAGCTTTACGGTCACAACCCCATACGTTGCACCGTCAACCCCAGCGTCGGCTTTGAAAGCACGGACGACCTCACCCCCGCACCTGTGAAAAAGAAGGTCGTTGTTATCGGCGGCGGTCCCGGCGGCGCAGAGACGGCGAACCACCTCGGCTGGCTCGCAAAGGACGTCACCGT
Organism: uncultured Oscillospiraceae bacterium; assembly: GCA_964496235.1. GTDB lineage: Bacteria > Bacillota > Clostridia > Oscillospirales > Oscillospiraceae > Limivicinus. Next base: position 4,451 of record CAZBYU010000043.1, read on the forward strand.
TGTGGACATGCTCCCCAAGATAGCCGCAGAGGAGCTTCCGAGAATCAGAGTTTATCTTATGGAAATGCTCGACAAGTACAAGGTCAAGCAACTTCCCAGCACCAAGATTATAGAGTTTAACGACAAGGGCGTTCTCGCCAATGTCGCTGGCGAGGAGAAGCTTCTTGAAGCGGACACCATCGTTCTTGCCTTCGGCTACACGCCCGATACCTCCCTTGCAGACGCACTCAATGCCGCCGGTATAAAGGCAGTCGCCGTAGGCGACGCCGTCACCGTCGACAACGCCACCGCAGCCTCCAGACAGGGCTACGTTGCCGGTTTGAACGCCTGACATCGCTTCGGATACACTTCAGCCAACTTAATACACGGCTGAAGTGTATTCTGCAATCCAAAAAGTGAAAAATTTCACGTTGTAGTATGACCTGCCCCGAAAGAAAGCGACGGTTAAATCATTAAGCTCCGGCTTGTGCCGTTGAGTAATTCGTAGCTTTTGTAAATAGAGACGAAGAGGAACTATATGAAAGACAGCAGATTTATTCGCATAACCAAAAAGATCGAGTATATAGGCAATAAATTGCCACACCCGGTTTACATCTTTCTCTTCCTTTTGTTGTTCACCATGCTTGTCTCCGCCGTAATGGGCGAGATGGGGGTGAGCTTGGAGTACCAATCGTATGACGTGCAGGCGGGCGTTGTGCAAAAAACACTTGTGATAACGAATTTGCTATCGAAGGAGGAGCTGAAGAACTTCCTTGTAAATCTTATCACTGCCTACCAGTCCAACACTGTGCTGATACCCACGCTCATGGTCGGCATGGCACTGGCAGTGGCGGAGGAGACGGGGTTTTTCGAGTCTCTTTTCAAGCGTCTTTTGTGGAAAACTCCCGCTTATATTGTCACCTATGTTTTTTCCGTTGTCAGCATTTGCGGAAATATTGCCTCGGAGGCGGGGCAGATAATGGTGGCGGCGATAGGCGCGGTGCTTTTCCGCGCAATGGGGCGCAACCCGTGGCTCGGTATTGCTCTCGGATGGGCAGGCGGTGCGGGTGCATTCACTGTCAACCTCGTCCCGGTCAATACGGACGTGCTTCTCTCCACAATCACTCAGAGCCTTGCCGACGGCATGGGCTACTCCGAGGTTCACGTCCTTTCCAACTACTTCTTCCTTGCGGTCTCCACTTTGCTTGTTGCCGGTGCGTTCACCCTCGTGACCGAGCTCTATACCAAGAAGGTCTACGGTGACTCGCTCGAAAAACGCAGCATTGCCGAGGCGAAAAAGGAGTTCGCCGTCTCTCCGGAGGAATCCAAGGGTCTGCGTCGCGCCGGTATAGGCGTTCTTATCGTGATAGCCGTTGTTCTTATCGGCACTATTCCCTCGAACGGCTTCTTCCGCGCCGCGGACGGCAGTCTTGTTCCCAAGTCTCCCCTGATGAGTTCCATAGTGCAGATCATCTGTGCCCTGTTCCTCACCTCCGGTCTCTGCTTCGGCTTCGGCTCCGGCAAGATAAAGAGCTGGAAAGAGGTGCCGGGTATACTCAAGGACGGTAATGTGATGATATGCACGACCATGCTTGTTCTCGTTCCGGCGCAGTGGTTCATTTATCAGTTCCAGGATTCCGGCATTGCGACCCTCATCGCCGTCGGCGGCGAGAGACTGTTGCGTAGCATAAACCTCACCGGCTACCCCATGCTTGCGGTGTTTGCTTGCATTATGTTCTTCCTCAACCTCTTTATGACCTCCGGCTCCGTCAAGTGGATGCTTCTCTCCCCAATATTCGTTCCCATGCTCGCAAACCTCGGCACGCACCCGGCTGTTATCCAGCTTGCCTACCGTATCGGTGACTCAAGCACGAATAACTGGGCTCCCGTTCAGCCGGTTCTTGTCATCATACTCACGCTTATGCAACAGTACAGAGACCCGCGCTTTAACAAGGAAGAGCCGGGCATCGGCACACTTATGGCAGGTCAGATCCCGTATTCTATCGTGTTTATGATCGTTATGCTGCTCCAGCTTGGTGTGTGGTACATCTTCAATCTGCCCATCGGCCCGGGTATAACCATACGCTGACGTAGGTCTTGCCATGAAAAGCGGAGCTGGGCTTGCCCTAAGGCTTTTTCTGAAATTCTTTAGAATAAGCTGTTTTACCTTCGGTGGTGGCTGGAGCATTGTGGCGCAAATGCAAAAGGAGTTTGTCGAAAAAGACAAGCTCCTTTCCGGGGAGGAGCTTGTCAATCTCTCGTGCCTCGGGCGCAGTCTGCCGGGGACGATGATAGGCAATGTTGCTTTTATGTTCGGTCACCGCGTGGGCGGCTGGCTATGTGGGATATCATGCCTTTTGGGCATGATATCCGCACTGTTTATCGTCCTTGCCGTCATAACCTTTTTCTATACCTCGCTCCTCAACCAGCCGGTTTTTCTCTCGGCTATGTCGGGGGTGCGGGCCGCGGTGATACCGATAATCATGTCTGCGGCACTGACGATGAAAAAGGATGCCTTCCCGCGTCGCTATTGTTACCTTATCGCGCTCGGCGGTTTTGTGCTGTACTATTTCTTCAATGTCAGTTGCGTTGCCCTGGTACTCGGTGCGGCAACGATTGCTTTTGCGGAGAGTGCAATTGCAAAAAGGAGTGGTCACAATGGAACTTCTTGAGCTTTTGTGGAGCTTTGTCAAAATCGGTTTTACGAGCTTCGGGGGTCTCTCCATGATCCCGCTCATAAGCAGTGAAATGCTCTCACACGGCTGGATGACCGGGAATGAGGTGGCAGACATAGTTGCCATTGCCGAAATGACCCCCGGTCCGTTCGGTCTTAATTGCGCCACGTTTGCCGGCATGCGCGTGGCGGGTATTCTCGGTGCGGCTATAGCCAATCTCGGCATTCTTTCTCCCACGCTTACGGTGTGCGCGGTGTTTGCCGTGTTTTATAAAAAGCTCGGCAACTCAAACGGTATGCAACAGGCACTGTGCGGGATACGCCCGGCGTGTCTGGGCATGGTGTGTGCCGTGATAGTGTCAATGGCACTTGAGTGCTATGTACCCTCGGGCGTTGTCAGTCTGCCTGCGCTCATCATAGGGGGGATTGCCGCACTCGGAATATTCGCCTTTAAGCTTTCTATTCCGGTCACGATAATTATCTCCGCAGTTCTCGGCATACTGCTGATGTGATAGAGTAAAAAATGACGCATTGCTTAGCAATGCGTCATTTTTATTATGTTATATTCCGCTCAATCCTTTTTCTTCTTGAACACAAACAGCTTGCTGAACACGTAGTTGCCCACCACGACGAGGACGGAGGAGATGAGAGTGGCGATGTACACGTTCAAGCCCATCAGCGCGAGCAGCTGCATCACGACGATGTCCAGTACCAGCGTCGCCACGCGCGACATGACAAACTTCGTACACTCGGAGAGAATGTCGGGGCTTTTGCTTTCAAAGACCCAGCGGCGGTTCGTGGGATACGCAAAGGCGACACCCGCCACCCAGTTGACAACGCTCAGCACGAAGTTCTGCACGGCGGTGGGGTGTGCGGTCCCGGCGTAAAAGACGAAGTTGAAGATGAACTTTGCCGCCCATGCCACAACGGTGGTCAGCACGCCGACTATGAGATACACGATTATCTCGCGGTATTTTTTCAAAAGCTCGATTATTTTGTCTTTCATTACTTATCTGCCCTTTCTCCGACGGTTTTGGATATGATATAGCGCGGACGACCCTTTATCTCGTCGTAAATACGCGCAATGTAGTAGCCCACTATGCCGAGACTGAGCATGGTGATGCTGCTGGAAAAGAGAAGCAACAAAATCACTGTCGTGAACCCGCCGAGTGCTTGACCTGTCAGCTTTTGCACGAGGGATATCACGCTGAACACTATGGCCACGATCATCATGATAAGCCCCAGCACCGTCACCAGATGCAACGGCGCGGAGGAGAATGAGCCGATGTTGGTTATTGCGTACTTGATAAGCGACTTTGTCGACCATTTGCTTTCACCCTCGGTGCGCTCACGCACGGAGTAATACACGGTCGCCTTCTTGAAGCCCACCCAGAAAGAGAGCGCACGGAAAAACACATTGCGCTCGGGCAAGCTGTTTAGCGTGTCGACGACCTTGCGGTCAAGAAGCTTGAAGTCGGACGAGGAGGACATGTCCATGCCGGTTGCGCGGCTGATAAGCCCGTAAAAGCTGTTGGCGGCGAAACGGTGGAAACCGGATTCCTCTCCGCGGTCTTCTTTCACGCCCTCAATCACCTCGTACCCCTCTTCCCAAAGGCGGTACATCTCCACGATTTTCTCCGGCGGGTGCTGCA
>CAZBYU010000044.1:0-8703 GCA_964496235.1 uncultured Oscillospiraceae bacterium
TGATGAAGCGGTCGCGCTGTTCCCATGCGGGGTTTTTCGGGTCTATGTTCATAACACCGCCATAGAGACATGCCATCAAATCACACACGGACATCGTGCCGCCGACATGACCCACGCCTATTGCGCGGAACTCTTCAAGTGCCGCTATTCTGATATCCGCCGCAAAAAGCTTAAGCTCTCTGACTTTTTCTTTTGAAACCATATTAGCTCCTTTACGCTTTTTTTGAGAAAGACTCAGCCATTATAACCTTCATCTTTTAAGCAGAGATGAACAGCCGCGGTTTTGAACGTTTTCGGCAGAGCGAGAATGTTCGGGTTCTCGCCGGTATACTTTTTCTTGGCATCCTCAAGTGCTTCCTCAAAGGTCGCTCTCGTTTTGAGACCCATGCCTCTTGCAATGCCCGGCTCCTGAGCACCGACAATGTATATTGCGGAGGTGTTCATCTCGGCAATGTGACCGCAGCTCATCATGGAGAAGCCATGGAACGGGTGGAAGGCATTTGCAAAGCGATATTTGCGGATATACTCTTCGTTCGTTGCAAAATACTCACCGTAACGGTTCATATCCGCAAGAGTGTTCATATAGTCATGCTGGAACAGTTCGTACAGCTCTCTGAGGTAGGGCCAGCGTTCATCGTGGAAGTAGCCGTTGCAGACGGAGGAGCAGATGATGACACAGTGGTCGGACATCACTCTCTTGTGTCGAATGACCTGTGCGCTGAGTGCCTGCATCATCTGGATGGGGTTAGTACCCATGCCGTTGCCGTAGTGGAAGTCCTGCGGCATACCAAAGACCATGATGTCGTACTTCTTCTCTGCCCAGGGGACATAGGTGCGCTTGTCGGCAACCTCCCAGGAAAGCGGCATCATTTCCTTTGCATAGCCGCTGAAGATGGCGATCTGTCTGGACTTGGTGTCCAAAACGGCATCACAGCAGAAGAAGGGGTGACCCATCATCTTTTCCATGTGCATGCCGATCTCGTCGAACTTGGTACGCATGAGGGAGTGACCGGATACGGGGGTGAAGTCCGCGCGATGCATGACGTGGGGGACATGGTGGCTTGCTATGGAACGCCAGTTGGTTATACCGGTGGCACAGTGCTTATAGCCGCCTGAGTAGCCGCCGTAGGGGTTGCCCTGAGTGTGACCGATGAGAATGGGAATGTCGCATTCAAAGACGTACTTGTTCATGTAGACAGGGTCGCCGCGATCGGTGCAACCGAGGTCGACCATGTGTTCCTGATCCTCACTGTCGTGGGAGGTCATCTGACCGGAGTAGTAAAACTCATTGAAAAGCTCCTCGCCGAAGATCTGTTTCATCTCGGCGACCGTGGCGCGTGGGTGCAACCCATTGGAGACCATGAAGAGAATGTCCTTTTTGGAAACACCGCCGGCATAAAGCTCGTCAAGGCAGGCGCGAATGGCAACCTTGCGGTGGCTGGTCGGTTGTACGCCGCCCTTAACTATGTCGGGAATGACGAAAACCACTGTTTTCCCCGGTGCCGCCAGCTCGCGGAGCGAGGGCATGCCGATGGGATTGCGAATGGATTCAAGCGTTGCTTCGTAAAGGCTCTCCCAATTCTGAGGCAAGCATTCGGGATCCGCCACAGTCTCACCCGGGATAAATATATCCGTGCTGTCGGGAAGCTCTGCGGTCATAAGCCCGTTGCCGTACTCAAAATCAATCTTTTTCATTTTGCTTTTACTCCTTCTGTATAGGCTAGAATGATGTTTTTCATTTCCGCCGTTTCAAATTTATACGGTCTTGTAAACTGCGTAAGCCCCACAAAGCCCCCATCCACGCTTTCAACGCCCACAAGGGTCTCGGCGACCTTCGCCGTCAATCCTCCGCCGTATATAACGGGAAACTCTCTGCCGAAAAGCTCAACACAGGTTTCCTTGATAAACCTACTCACAAATGCTACATACTCCGCAGTCGCGGGCGTTTTACCCGGTCCCACCGCCCATATCGGTTCATAGGCAATGCTCAAGCGGTTTTTGTCAAGAAGCTCTACCACACCGGCAAGCCCCTGCTCAAGCTGGCGGCGAAGCACGGCTCTGACGCGCGACTCATACACCTCCGGGTCATCCGAGCCTTTTTGCTCATCGGACTCACCCACACAGAAAAGCACGCTCATTCCGCGCCTTAACGCACTCAGGAGTTCCTTATTCATCACTCTGTCGGAGATATCTGCCGCCGCAAGCTTATCAAAACTCATGTTTGCAGAATCGGCATACATTTCAAGCAGACTCGTTAAATCCCGCCGCTCCTCGCTGTGTCCGACAAGCACCCATTCGCACCCGAGTGCTTTCAGCGCAGAGGCGGGACAGTTTGCCGTGAACCTTCCGAAGTTATCACCGGGCTGAATATCATCGCGAAAAACGCCTTGACAGCCGAGTTTGAAATGTGCAGTGCGTTCTTTCGGCTCAAGCGCAAGGGTCTCCAAGCCGGTTGCAAGCATAGACTCCGGAAGAAACATGGTGAGCGTGAAATCCGCGGCATTAGCAAGTCCCAGCTCGACCGTATCGTGGACAACATCGCGTATCCACTTTCTCGGCTCATCAATAGGACAAATGCCGCCGTAGCTTTCAGGCACCTCATAGCGTTTGAGGTTGACATACATCTCTTTCATACGCGGTCCATTCTCCCCGTAAGTCAAAACGCAAAGCGTTTACGCAAATCGTTGTGTAAAAATTCTGTTTAGCTTGCGTAAAGAAGCGCATTGTTCCTTTTATTCTTGCCCTTTACGCTTATAAAAGCACCTTTGTTTGCTTGGTTTGCACATTTAATATAATCTATACACAATTTTTTTGCAAGCGTTTTTTGAGCAAACGTTTGTTTTTCACTTTTTTAAGGCATAATTTGTTCTAATATTCGGTTTTTGGCTTTCTGTGCGAATTTTTCTGCAAAAGTCTCTATGCCGATTTTCGAGTTTTGGTGCTTTGATTTGCGTTCTTTGTCTTCTTCGCCAAAAATCATTCTCTCATTTTGTTCACTTTGACAATTTGTATATATTTTAACGAGCATAAATGTAATTTGCCCCTTTTTCCCCCCTCAATGTTCTGCCTCTGCCCATTCGCGTTTTTATACTCGCTTGCAGGCAAATGCTCTTTGCATTATCCCAGAATACAGAACAAAGCCGCCGCATCATTTGATGCGGCGACTTCGTATTGGAGGGAGATTATCTTATATGGAGATTAATCAAATCATAGGGAGATTTACAGCTTAACAAGCTTAACTGCTTTACAGCTTATTTATATTACTTTTTGCTCTCCAAAAAGCGGCGACCGATGGAGTTGGCGGATATGATAGCGGTTCTGACGGACTCGGGCGTAACCACGAACGGCTCACGATGGACGAGGGCGTTCTTGTAGTAAGTGTGGTTAACGATTACATTGAGGTTCTCATCGCTCAGCTCTATGCCCATCTGGTCACAGGTGATGGGCAGGTCAAGGCTGTCCATGAAGCGGACGAGCTTATCTATAAGCTCCATGTCGGCGTTTTCAAGCACCAGCTCACAAATGAGACCGAAGGCAACCTTTTCGCCGTGCAGATACTTGTTGCTCTCCTGAAGCTCGGAGATGCCGTTGTGTACGCCGTGTGCCGCGGCACAGCCGGCGTTCATGAAGCCGAGACCGCTGAGCAGAACGTTTGCCTCGATTATATCCTCAACTGCGGTCGTGAGAAGCTTTTCCTTGACCGCGTCATACGCCTGTTTGCCCTCTTCAATGAGAGTGTCATAGCAGACGCGGGAGATCGCCATGCCCGCCTTGCTGATGGCGTAGCCACGCCCGATATAGTTGGGCGTGACGGCCTTATAGTTCGCCTCTGCCTCAAACCAAGTGACAAGCGCGTCGGCAATACCGGCTGCAAAGAGACGCGCGGGAGCGTTGGCGATGACGGCGGAGTCGACAAGGACAAGCTCGGTACTGCGCCTTGTGGGTACGCCGCCGAGATGAACGCCGTTTATGTCGTACACTGCCGCCCAGTCTGCCGCAGGGGCGTCACTGGAGGCGGAGGTGGGGACGATGATGCAGGCAACGTCAGCCTCGTCCTTGACGAGCTTGACCGTGTCAAGCACCTTGCCGCCACCGACACCGAACACAACATCACAGCCGCTTTCCTTGACCACGGCGGCAAGCTCATCAACGTTTTCCTTGCAGCACTCGCCGAAGAAAGACTTGAAGGAATACTCACAGCCGCACTTGTCCTCGATGCCCTCTATCATGTCCTTTATCATGTCAAACACACCGCTGTCAATGATAAAGCAGAACTTATTGCCGTATTTCTTGCCGAGAGCGAAGACATTCTTTATCTCTCCCGGTCCCTGTATGTAACGCTGTACACAGCCGAAGGCCCTCGTCGGCGAGGTTAAAAGTAAATTCTTATGGCTGAATTCATTCGACATTTTCATGCTCTCCTTTTGTTGTTTTGTTGTTCGCTCGTACGAAAAGGGTTGTCGGTTTTCCCGCTCGCCTAATCAAACGTTTGCTTTATTTATTATCACGTTTTGCCCAATTTGTCAACATGATTGTTGCGTTTGTTTGCCGAATAATCTGTACGATTTACGCAAACGAGACTTTGCGTAAATGAAATGTTGAATTATTTCCCTGTGCAATAGGCGTAATACGTGTCCGAAATGCAGTGTAAATCGCGCATTGTCCGTAACGCGTAAAGACGATACGTTATTCTTAGCAGAATGTTAACGCTCGGTGGGCGTATAATGTCGGACAGGAATAATATCATACGGCAAAACGCAAATAAAACATAACGACCGGAGGAGTATTTATGGATATATGGAAAGAGCTTGGCAACGAGGGAATCAACCCATCGCTTTTAGACGAGATTCGCGCATTTCGCGCCATGCACACCGCGCCCGTGGCGGCGCAGGCGCGTATTCCCGCGCCGCAATACCTCTACTATGGGCGTGAGATATGGGAGAGCGCGGCAACGGCACTTTTAAGCGGAGAGCATCTGCTTCTCGCCGGTCCCAAGGCAACAGGCAAGAACGTCCTCGCGGAGAATTTGGCGGCGGTGTTCGGTCGCCCATGCTGGGACGTGTCGATGTACATCAACGTGGACGCGGCTTCTCTTATCGGCGCGGACACACTGCGCGACGGGCAGGTCGTTTTCCGCGAGGGTCCAATATGCCAATGTGCGCGTATGGGCGGCTTCGGAGTTCTCGACGAGGTGAACATGGCAAAAAACGAGGCTCTTGCCGTGCTTCATGCCGCACTGGACTTTCGCCGCGTGATCGACGTACCGGGATATGAACGCATATATCTTGATGACGCGGCGCGCTTCATCGGCACGATGAACTACGGCTACGCCGGAACGCGAGAACTGAACGAGGCTCTTGTATCGCGCTTTGTGGTGCTGGACATGCCGGTGATATCTCAGGACGATTTGAACAAGCTGCTGCGGCGCGGCTTCCCGACTTTGAAAAAGGAATGGTGTGCACAGTTTGCAGAGCTTTTCGACGATTTAAGATGCAAATGCGACAGCGCGGAAATATCCACAAAGGCACTTGATCTGCGCGGTCTGCTGTCGGCGTTGCGGCTTATCGAGCGCGGCATAAGCACACAGCAGGCCATGCGTCTCGGCATAATCAACAAGGCCTTTGACCCATTTGAGCGACAGCTGGTAGAGGACGCGGTGTGGGCGAGAATACCCAAGAGCGCGGACAGGGCAAAGCTGTTCATAAGCTGAAATGGACAGAGAGGATATACAGCTCCGCCGCGCAGACAACCAGGTGTGGAACGGCGCACACAGCTATGAGCTACGCAGTGAGTTTCACGCGTTTGACAGCGAGGGCGATGCAGAGCTTTATTTCAACACGATAATCGGTCTTGCGGAGCGTTATTACGACTTTTCAAGGTTCAAGCCGCTGTTTAACACGTTTCAAAGTCAGCCGCAGGGTGAACTATACACTGAGCTGTTCTGGCTCGCGCTTGAAGGTCTGGCATACCGCCGTGGGCGCGAGGAACGCCCCGCTCTCGACGCGCTCAGGCGTGAATATGCCGAGGGGATTGTACTGAAATACGCATCCCACGCCGAGGGGCGCGGTTTGGAGCAGGTTCGCACGGCGTGGTTCAAGCGTGTACTGGGCGAGCAGAACATGGCAGACGAATGGGAGTGCGGAGTAGTGGACGCGCTGGAATTCCCGCTCGAGCTGAGCGAGACGCAGATCGCCGCGCGAATGGAGGCCTTGCTCTATAAATACTTTCACCGCGCAAGGCGCAGTGTGACCGACAGGCAGTGGGCGGCATGGGTCGACCGAAGCTTCAACGGCGCAAAGCGTTCACCCGGGCGCGTAGTCAGCCGCAAGGCACTGCGCCGTCTCGCCCAATACGACGGCACTGAATCGGAAAGCGGCATGGGACGGGCGCAAAAGGTGTGGCTGTTGATGCAGGGAAAGACACCGGAGCCGATACTTCGCCGCTATGTGGAGGCGGTATTCGGCAAATCCATGCTGACACCGGCAGAGCTGTCCGCAGCGGAAAAGGAGCTGTGTACCGGCGCACATGAAAACTGCCGACTGCATTTTACGCGCGGCGTGATGAGCGAGCGTGAACTTGACACGGAAACTGCGTGGGAGCTTGACAGCTTCAAGCGTCAAAGAACGAAAAACCGTGAGCATTTCGAGAAAAATCTTGTGCAAAACCGCATTGTGATAAGCCGACTGACGCAGACCCTGCAAAACACGATACTTTTGCAACAGGACGTGACCCAATCATTGACCCGCGCAGGTCAGCTTGCCCCCTCGGTCGCATGGCGCGGCACGGCACTTAGCGACGAAAAGGTTTTTTCCCGGCAAAATGCGGATCACCCCGGCGAGCTTATGGTTGACATAATGCTGGATGGTTCAGCCTCGCAGAACAGACAGCAGGAAAAACTCGCCACACAGGGATATATCATTGCGGAGAGTCTAACGCGGTGCGGTATCCCGGTGCGGGTTTCTTCCTTTTGCTCGGTAAGCGGGTGTACGGTAATGAGCATACTGAAGGACTACTCCGACATGAGCAACGACGGACTTTTCAACTACGTCGCCGCGGGGTGGAACAGAGACGGGCTTGCGATGCGGGCTATGGCGTGGCTTATGCGGCGCGATATGCAGGAACGGCGAATGCTGATAATACTGTCCGACGCAAACCCAAACGACGACCAGAAGATACCCGGAAAAGGCTTTACACGCAGTAAAACCTACGGCGGAAAGGCGGGCATAGAGGATGCCGCGCACGAGGCCGCCACACTGCGGCTTATGGGTGTGCCACCGCTGTGCGTATTTACCGGGAGCGACATGGAGCTGACCGGCGCAAGAAGCATCTACGGCAAAAACCTGACGCGCATACCCTCGGTAGGCTGGTTTGCCGACGCAGTGGGCAAGCTGATACAGGGCAGGATAAAGGAGCTGGGCTGAGCGGGGAACGCCATTTTCCCTTGACAAGGCAGGATCGACGGCGTATTATTGCGAAAAAGTTGCATAAGAGGTCGATGAGAAATGATAAAAACAGTCGGAATTGTGAGCCTGTCAAGCGGAGTTCTCGGCGAGAAGTTTGTCGCGCATGAGGTGGAACTCGGGCTTGCGAGATTAAAGGCGTATGGGCTTGATGTAAAGCTTATGCCGCATACGATGATGGGTATGGAATACATCAAGACGCATCCGGAAAAGCGTGCCGAGGACCTGATCGCCGCATTTGCGGACGATGACATCGACCTTATACTCTGTGCAATAGGCGGAGACGACACATATCGCCTCGCGCCGTACCTTTTTGAAAACAATGCGTTGAAGTCCGTGTTGCGCCGCAAGGCATTTCTCGGCTTTTCGGACACGACACTAAACCACCTCATGCTCGCCCGCCTCGGTATGCCGACATTTTACGGCCAGGCATTTTTGCCGGACATATGCGAGCTGGATACGGAGATGCTACCGTACACGCACCACTATTTTGAGGAGCTGATACACACCGGGAGTATACGCGAGGTCACGCCGAGTGACAGATGGTACTCCTCACGGAACGATTTCGGTGCGGAGAGCGTAGGCACTCCCCTGCCCGCGCATGCAAACGACGGATTTGAGCTTTTGCAGGGTGCGCCGCGATTCTCGGGAAAGATACTGGGCGGGTGCTTAGACTCAATATACGACATCTTTGACGGTGAACGCTACGCCGACATGCCGGACATATGCCGCAGATACGCGCTTTTCCCCTCTGTCGACGAGTGGCAGGGGAAAATACTGTTGCTTGAAACAAGCGAGGAGCAGATGCCGCCGGAAAAATACAAGAAAGCATTGGAGTATTTGAAGAGTGCGGGCGTATTCGACGCGGTAAACGGTGTGCTTGTGGGCAAGCCGATGGACGAGGTATATGACAGGGAGTACAGACGGCTTTTGACAGAGGTCATTGACAATGACGCATTGCCTATCATGTGCAACCTGAGCGTGGGTCACGCACTCCCCCGCTGTATTATTCCGTTCGGCATTGATACCGAGGTGGACGCGGAGCGGCAGGTCATACGCTTTACGTGATGTTGCATTTTTCCCGCTCATGCGGTAAGATTATACACAGTCATAATTGTCCCCGTCGGCTTTCATAGCGGGGACGCTTTTTTACTCGGGAGGACAAAGGATGAATAAGCTGAAAGTTTTAATGCTAAACGGTAGCCCCAAGGCAAACGGCAACACCGCAACCGCCTTGCATGAG
>CAZBYU010000045.1:0-8590 GCA_964496235.1 uncultured Oscillospiraceae bacterium
ACCGCACAGCAGTCTGTCCATCGGCACGGAGGATTCCATATCGCTTTTTATCTCGCTTATACATCTAAGCTGGTCATCGGTCTCGGTGTAGCCGAAGTTTTCTTCAAACTCTCTCTGCCACTCGCTGTCCGGTGCGAACGCGTACCCCGGCAAACGCTGACGCGCGGCATAAAGCGCGATGAGCTTTTCCGCCATGTCCTTTGCGGCGGCCTTGGCGCGTGAGCGGGTCTTTGCCCAGTCCGTGCCGCCCATTTTCGACAGCTTTACCACCCGTTCTTCCCCGCCGCCGGTGTACTTGCTTACAAGGTCGAGCTGAGTCGCGGGAACGTACAGCGTGTCCGTCCCGGCGTAGGTGAGCTTGATATAGTCCTTTTCAAAGCCGTCCACCGACATCTTCACTATGCCGGCGAAGCGACCTATACCGTGGTTTTCATGCACCACGTAATCTCCCACGGCAAGATCCGCGCAGGAGTTTATTTTCTCTCTCCCCGCGGGCAGCTTTTTGCCGGCGGGTTTTTTCTTGTCGCGTCTGGCGCGGAGAAGCTGAGCGTCTGTGAGTATGGCAAGGCGCAAACCGGGGTACTCTATGCCCGCGGATATTGCGCCGAGGGTTATACAGCACGTTCCCTCTCGCGGGAGGGCTTTCAGCTCGGTGCAAATCGTGCTTTTTATGCCATGCCCGGCGAAAAACTCGTCCAGCACCTTTGCCCGCCGCTCATCGGAGGCGAGAACCACCACGGAGTAGTTGTCCTTGAGGTACATCTTCACGTCGTCCGCCGCGGCTTGTGCGCTTCCTGCGTAGGAAGGGAGCTGTTTTGCCGGTATGCTGACGAGGGTACGCGGCTCTATAGGAACGCGCGAGAGCGTGAATGCGTCCGCCATGTACACGGGGTAGTCTTCCATGCGGCGCACGAGTGCGTCGAACGGAAGATAAAACGCGTCCGCGCTCATGGCAAGCTGACCGCGCCGCTGTAGCTCCGCCACATCGTCGCCGAGTGCCTTTGCGTATTCCCGGGCGCGTTCGGCACAGCGGTTAGGTCGGTCGATGACGATTATGGCGTCATTTGGGATATAATCCGCCGCACACGCAAACGGATAGATGACCGGGAGATATCTGTCCGCATCACGCATTTCCACGTGGTTTTTAATTCTGTCCGCGTCGGCGCGGAGTGTGGCGGCGAGGGTCTGAGCGTTGTCGCTTGTGCGGCGGCGGGCGTATTTGTCCGCGAAGTCCTCTATCTCCCGCGCAAGCACCGACACCCCGCCCTCGGCAAGCTGAGGCAGGGTCTCCGCCGCCGGCAAAAGCGTACAGCGGCTTATCTGCTCTGTGCGGCGTTGGGTCGCGGGGTCAAAGTAGCCCATTGAGTCTATCTCATCGCCCCACAGCTCTATACGTACCGGCTCCTTCGCGCCGGGCGAGAAAAAGTCGAGTATTCCGCCGCGCCGTGCAAACTGACCCTGACCCTCCACCTGGTCGGCGCGGGAGTATCCACAGCGCATAAGCGCGTCCTCCAGATCCTCTACAGCGTAGCTTTTGCCGTCTTCGATGGTCAGGGCGGCTTTTTTGAGGGTCTCGCGCGGCATGGTGCGCTCTATAAGCCCCGCCACGGACACCGCCACGACCTCGGCATTACCCTCGGCAAGCTTATGCAGTGCGGCAAGGCGGCTCTGCTCACCCTGTCGTGATGCCGCCTCGGTGGCGTAGAAGGTGAAGTCGCGCATGATAAGTGTCTCGCTCTCTTCGCCCAGCATTGCGGCAAGGTCACGCGCCATACCCTCGGCGGCAGTGTCATCGGGGCATATGACGAAAAGAGGTCGACCTGTTTCAAGGCGCAATGCGGCGGCTAGATTCGCCCTGTGTACGCCCGACAGCCCCGAAACGAGAGCAGGAAGCCCACCGCTCTCCGGCAAGCCAGGGAGGGCGGCGGCTTCCTTGTTGTTGAATATTTGTTTTACTAATAGGTTCATGGTTCAGATAATACCACCTGCGACATCGTGAGGGTCGTCACAGAATGGTCGATAACTTATTTTTGAATGAGGAAGCCATATTCGGTTTCTGTAACAGGGTAGCCGTTGGGGTTTAGCGCGCTCAGTGCCTTTTCCCAGCCGTAGGTTGCCTTGTCTATATATACAACGTCCGGCACCTTATCCGGGTTTACCTCCCAGTATGCCGTCATTCTTTCTAACAGAATGTCCGTGTCTGCAAATGACATCCACCCCGAAAACGACGAGCTTTCCTTTTCATCCGCCACATATAGCCACGGCGCAAACATGTAATACACCACGTTTTTACCCTCGGCATCGCGGGCTATCTGCGTCTGTTCGTAGTAGCTGTTATAGTCGTAGTGTTCGTCCTCGTAGAAATATAAGCCCTTGAATGGTCCTTTTTCCACCTTGGAGTAAAGCATACCGACCTCGTCTACAATTCGTCCGTCATACATGGAAAAGCTGGTCGTCAAAACCTCTTTGAGTACAAACACAAACTGTGCCGACACACATACTGCGAGTATCCCCGCCGATATCCGCTCTCGCTCCTTCCCATCACGCCAGAGCAAAACCGTCTCGTTCATTATTATATATGCACCCGCAATGTTGCAAATGTGCAACGCCGAATTTATGCAGTTATAGCCGGTGTTCGACGCGAGATGAACGCAGAAAGAATAGCATAGCCCCGGCAGATACATAAGACGGAACACCCGCTTTTCCTTTCTCCCGCCGAGAATATATACTATCAGCGTTGCCAGCGGCATGGAGAGGTTGAGACGGAAGTTATAAATATACAGGCTGTTGAGGTATACGAGCAATACGAGCATGTACACGCCGCATACCACATAATAAATCCATCTATGCTCATCGCGCCGCTTGTCATAGTGCCATGCGGCGAATACGCCCAACGTACCGACAGCCGCAACGGTCATCGGCCAATGGAAGATAAATATGAAGTAAATCCAGCGAGCTATTTTGACCCATATCGTCACGCCGCTATGCTCGGGGTCTGAAAGTATTCCGTTGACAGAGGCAAGGATCTGAGAGAGCGTAGTACGTGAGAGCAAAAACAGCGCAAGCACCGCCGCGAGTATGCAGCAACCGAGCGAGAAAAACGCCCATGCGTGGAGTAAGCCCGCCGCGCCGTCGGTATCTCCGCTCTTTTTCATTTTACCGCGCTTTACAAAGAGCAATAATGAGTACAGTACGTAGGTCAAAACAAGATACGGACTACACAGCACTGCCGCGGCAAATGCCAAGCCCGAAAACACGTATTTCCCCGCGTGTCCTTTCGCGGTGATGAGCGCGGTGCAGGCAAGCGTAATGGACATTATGCACACCGTGTTATACGACAGCGTCATTGAGCAAGCGGGGGTATACGCCACGAATAGTGCCGCCGCGGCGAATGCGCCGAGGCACTTTTTACCATCATAACAGCGTAGCATGATGTACACTATCGCCGCACAGATAATCAGCGTGGCAAAGTAAAAATAGCGGTAAGCAAGGTACACTCCGTCATTGTTCGGAGAAAAGTGGCGGAAGAGCAGCATATACGGATACTGGAGCAGACCCACCAGCTGTGACACGTGCCACTCCCCGCTTACAAGGCTGTCGCCCTGCCAAAGGCGGTAAGGTATGGTGGGGTAAAAGCTCTCGTCCACAGTGCCGAAGCCCCGCGGGGCTTTCCATGCGTATGCCACTGCCAATACCGCAAGCATGGCGAAAAACGCCGCATCGCAGAGTAAATGCTTCTTTTTATCTGTCAGCTTTACCATCTCGGACTTGTCTCCTCCGGGTTTGTTATAATGACTTCTTTGACTGTTTACCCGATTTCTCGCGTTTATTTCATCTTTTCCCTATTTCAGTCCTTTTTCGGCTCGATATCTATCATGTCTAGCATCGCGCCGGTGCTGAGGACGCGGGAATACATGTCGCGCACTATTCTGTGTGCCACGCGCTCAATCTCCGCCGTACCCTTTATGGGCTTTACCATCAGATTGGCGCGTGTGCCGCCGATGGTGTAGTCACACGGCACGTCCACATAACCGAAGCGGGCAAAAAACTTGAATAGCTTTTTAAGATGATCGACCTCGGGGTCATCAAACTCCGTAAGCTCCGCCAGAATGCCCTGACGGTCGGCATAACGCTTGTTTATCAGGCGCATTGTCTCCACGCCCACGCCGTGTTCCCTGTACCACGGAAGTATGGCGAAGTATTTGAGCAGTACATAGCCGTACAAGCTCTTGACAAATGTGAGCGCGTAGCCTATTTCAATATTCGACTCATCCTCGGTGAATACAAGAAGCTCCATACTGCCGTTCATAAGCCCCTTGTGTATGGCAAGCTTCGGCAAAAGTTCCTCACTGTCAAAGTCCATCTCCATTGCCGCATAGTAGCGTTCAAGATCCTTGTGTCCGCCTTTTCTTATGCCTATCATACCGTTAATCCTCCCTTTTTATCTCCTGTGCGCGGCAAAGTCGCGCATATTCTCCGTTTTTCGCCATAAGCTCGGCATGTGTGCCAAGCTCCACTATATGCTCGCCGTCCACCACTGCGATTCTGTCCGCAGAGGACACGGTGGAGAGGCGATGTGCGATGATAAGGGTGGTTCGCCCTTCGCTTAGTGCGTCGAGAGAGGCTTGTATGCGTTGCTCGGTGACGGTGTCAAGCGCGGAGGTCGCCTCGTCGAGTATGAGTATCTTGGGATTTTTCAAAAAAACGCGGGCAATGGATATCCTCTGCTTCTGCCCACCGGACAGCATCACGCCGCGCTCACCGATGTATGTATCATATCCGTCCGGCATGTCCATTATCTCGGAATGTATCTCGGCACGTATCGCCGCCTCGACTATCTCCGCGTCAGTTGCGTCAGGTCTGCCGTAGCGGATATTCTCCCGCACCGTGCCGGCGAACATGAACACGTCCTGCTCGATAAGCCCTATATTTCGCCTCAAACTCTCCTGAGTGAGCGTGCGTACATCGCGCCCATCGACCGTGACCGCACCCGCCGTCACGTCGTAAAACCTCGGCAGGAGCTGGCAGAGCGTGGTCTTTCCCCCGCCGGAGGGTCCCACGACCGCAAGACTCTCACCCGGCGCAATCTTGAGGCTGACATTATCCAGTACGGGAACGCCGTTACCGTAATCGAAGCTGACGTTTTTATACTCTATCTCGCCCTTTACGTTTTTAAGCACCGCCGCGTCCGGCGCGTCGGCAACCGAGGGCTTTGTCCGCATGACCTCTAAAAACCGTGTGAAGCCCGCCGCGCCCTGCATGTATATCTCCGCAAACTGTGTCAGCTTTCTCACGGGCGTGACGAACGCGGAGACGTAGAGCGTAAAGGTGACAAGGTCTATATAATCCATCTTTCCTCGCATGATAAGCAACCCGCCCACGGCGATGACCGCCGCCTGCATGACGCTGGTGGTAAACTCCATGCCGCTCATGAAAAGACCCATGGCCTTATAGTATTCTGCCTTTGAGCCGCGGAACAGCTCATTGGCGTTTTCAAACTTGTCGTATTCCTGCTTTTCGTTGGCAAAGGCCTTCGCCGTGCGTATGCCGGAGATGCTACTTTCAATGGCGGCGTAAATCTGCGCCGTCTTTTTCTTTACCTCGATGTTCGCTTTTTTCATCTTCACCCGCTGGGACAGTGTAAATCCGAGGCACAGCGGCAAAATCACCGTCAGCACCAGAGCAAGCCGCCAGTTGACCGTGAACATCACGGCAAGCGAGCCGACTATGGTCAGCGTGCAGATGAGCAGGTTTTCCGGTCCGTGGTGGGCAAGCTCCGTCACCTCGAAGAGATCCGAGGTGATGTGGCTCATAAGCACGCCGGTGCGGTTTTTGTCGTAAAAGCTACATGAAAGGTGCTGCATATGCTCAAACACGTCACGGCGCATGTCCGACTCGACCAAAACGCCCATTCTATGCCCCACGACGGTTATCACGTATGAAAGTGCCGCCTTTATTACAAAGGCAAGTATCAAAATAGCCATCACGGCGAAAAACGCCGAAAACGCCCTTTGCGGCAAGAGCGAGGTCATCGCGCCGCGTGAGGCGTAGGGGAATATCAGATCCACCGCCGCGACAAAAAGGGCGCAAATCATGTCAATGATAAAAAGCTTCTTTTGCCCGGTGATGTAGCGAATGAATATTATCAGCGGTTTGTCCTCATAATTTATCCTATTCATGATTTATACATCACCTTTTTCTTAATTTAGTATTTATCCCGCTCGCGCACCGCAAGCGCGTCACAGCGGTTATTATACGCGTTGTCCGCGTGACCCTTTACCCAGTGGTAGTGCATCTCGTTTTGCTCTGTCAGCTTCAACAGTCGCTCCCACAGGTCAATGTTCAAAGCGGGCTTCTTGTCGGACTTTATCCAGCCCTTTGCCCGCCATGAGCGCGCCCAGCCGAGACTGAGCGCGTCGATAACGTATTTTGAATCGGAGTAGAGGTCTATCTCGCACGGCTCTTTCAAGCATTCAAGTGCGGAGATGACGGCGGTAAGCTCCATGCGGTTGTTGGTGGTCTGTGCCTCGCCGCCGGACAGCTCCTTCTCTATTCCGTTGAAGCGCAGTATCGCGCCCCAGCCGCCGGGTCCGGGGTTGCCGGAGCATGCCCCGTCGGTGTAAATCTCGATTTTTTTCAAGGCTATGACCTTATTCCTCCGTCGGCTGTTCGCCCGGGGTGTCGGTTTCTTCCTCTGCCTTCGGCTCTATGTCGGTGGCGGTGTTATCCTCCTCCGCCTCGATCTCCGGCAATTCGGCAAGCTCGGTCTCCTCCTCGGGGTTTTTCTCGGTGGTCTCAATGGAGATGACGCGGCTACCCGCCGTAAGGCGCATTATGCGAACGCCCTGTGTCGCACGACCGAGCAGGCTGATACGGTCAACGGGGATTCTGATGATAGTGGCATCGTCCGTGATGACAAGCACATCCTCTTCACCGGTGACTATCTTCATATCCGCGATACGCCCGGTCTTATCAGTGACGGCGTAGCACTTCACACCCAGACAGCCGCGACCCTTTACGCCGAACTGCGAACACTCCGTGCGCTTGCCGTAGCCCTTTTCCGTCACACTCAACAGCTCTGCCCCGGCGGAGGTGCTACCCGCGCCGATGACGAAGTCGCCCTCGCGCAGCTTTATGCCGCGAACGCCCGTGGCTATACGACCCATGGGGCGCACATCACCCTCGTTAAAGCAGGTGGCCATGCCGTTTGCCGTGGCGATGAGTATGTTTTCATCGCCCGATGTGGCAATGACGGTGATAAGCTCGTCACCCTCGTCAAGGTTCAGAGCGCGTATGCCGTTTGCGCGGATATTACGCAGCGCCGACTGCGCCATGCGCTTTACGGTGCCGCGGCGGGTGACAAAGAAGAGATACTTATCCTCCTCCAGCCCACGCGCACTTATCATCGCGCTGACACGCTCATTCTCCGCATTTTCTATCTGGATTATATTAACGATGTTCGTTCCCTTTGCGGTGCGACCCGCCTCCGGGATGTTATAGCCCTTCTTGATGAACACACGTCCCTTGCTCGTAAAGAACAGTATGTTATCGTGCGTGGAGGCTGTGAAGACGGTGTTTACATAGTCCTCGTCCTTGGTGGTCATGGCGCGTATGCCCTTGCCGCCGCGCCCCTGACTGCGATACTCCGTCGTCGGCAGACGCTTGATGTACCCGCCCTTGGTGAGGGTGAAGACACACTGCTCCTCGTCGATCAGGTCTTCTATGTCGATCTCGTCGGCAACGTCCTGTATCTCGGTGAGCCTTTCGTCACCGTATTTATCGCGCAGTGCAATAAGCTCGTCTTTAAGAACCTGCTTTATCTTCTCGGGGTCTGCAAGAAGCTCCTTGTAATACGCTATCTTCCCCTCAAGCTCCTTATACTCGTTTTCCAGCTTTTCGCGGTTGAGACCCTGCAAGGAGATAAGGCGCATGTCGCATATTGCCTGTGCCTGAACATCGGACAAGCCGAAGCGTTCCATCAAACGCGCCTTTGCATTGTCGTAAGAGGTGCGTATTATTCTTATAACCTCGTCGATATTGTCCTGCGCGATGAGCAAGCCCTCCAGCAGATGCGCCCGCTCCTCCGCCTTTTTAAGGTCATAGCGGGTGCGGCGGACGATAAGATCCTCCTGGAACTCGAGGTATTCGTCGAGTATATGTCTCAAAGAGAGTATCTTCGGCTGGCTCTGGTTATTGACCAGCGCGAGCATGTTGATGGAAAAGCTCGATTGCAGGGCGGTCTGGGCAAAAAGGCGGTTTAGAACCACCTGGGGGTTCGCGTCGCGTTTAAGCTCGATTACGATACGCATGCCGTTGCGGTCGGTTTCGTCGCGCAGATCGGAAATGCCCTCGAGCCGCTTTTCATGCACCTGGTCGGCAATATTGCGGATAAGCTGACGCTTGTTGACCTGATACGGAAGCTCGCTGACGATTATTCTGGTGCGCTTATCGCGCCCATACTCCTCAAAGTCCGCCTTCGCGCGGACAACCACACGACCGCGCCCGGTGGCATACGCGGCGCGTATGCCGCTTCTGCCCATGATGACACCGCGCGTGGGGAAGTCGGGCCCTTTTATATGCTGCATAAGAT
>CAZBYU010000046.1:0-8423 GCA_964496235.1 uncultured Oscillospiraceae bacterium
GGGGGCTGATGGTGAACACCGGGCGGCAGTTTCTCTACTCTCAGCCGTGGCTCAGTCTCTCGCCGAGTGTGGCGATTATGATAATAGTCTTGGCATTCAACTTCCTCGGCGACGGTCTGCGCGACGTGCTGGACCCGCATTTGAAAAACCAGTGAACGGAGGCGGATTTGTGGAAAACACTATTGTATTGAAAACCGAACACCTCTGCACCAGCTTTTTCACTCAGCACGGCGAGGCAAAGGCGGTAAACGACGTGTCCATCATCGTGCCGCGCGGCAAGATAATAGGCATTGTGGGCGAATCCGGCTGTGGCAAGAGCATGACCGCGCGTTCGATAATCCGCTTGCTGAAATATCCCGGTAAGATAGTGTCCGGCAGTATAATGCTCGCGGGGAAAGAGCTGACCGAGCTTTCCGAGCATGAAATGAGTACCGTGCGCGGCGAGGAGATCGGCATGATATTCCAAGAGCCGATGACCAGCCTGAACCCGGTAATGACCGTCGGTCGGCAGGTGCGCGAGGCGTTGCTGTTGCACAGGCGCGTCACCCCGCGCGAGGCAAAGACCGAGGTCCTGCGAATGTTCCGCAAGGTGGGTATCTCCGAGCCGGAGCGGCGATATAACTGCTATCCGCACGAGCTGTCCGGCGGTCTGCGCCAGCGCGTAATGATAGCAATGGCAATGATATGCCGCCCCAAGCTCATAATTGCCGACGAGCCGACCACCGCGCTAGACGTGACGGTGGAGGCGCAGATACTGCAGCTCATGCGCGATATGCGCGATGACACCGGCTCTAGCATTATACTTATATCTCACAATCTCGGCGTAATAGCACAGATGTGCGATTACGTATATGTGATGTACGCCGGTCGTGTCGTGGAGCAGGCGGAAACCTTTGAGCTGTTTGCCAACCCAGCGCACCCACACACCGTCGGGCTGATGGGGTCGGTTGCGTCACTTACGGACGGAGCCGACGAATTACAGACGATTCCGGGGGTCGTGCCGAATTTACTGCATCTACCGGAGGGCTGTGCATTCGCGCCGAGGTGCTTTAAGTGCGGCGGTAGTTGCTCTGCCGAGGTGCCGGAGCTTTATGAGGTCGCACCGGGGCATTTCGTGCGCTGTATATGTGCAAGGGAGGCGCAACATGGCTGAAATACTGCTGGAAGCCAAGGGCTTGACCAAGGACTTCCCAATAACGAAGAAAAAGTGCGTCCACGCCGTGTCGGACGTATCGTTTAAGCTATATAAGGGCGAAACTCTCGCCCTCGTGGGCGAATCCGGCTGTGGAAAGTCCACACTCGGGCGTACACTTATCAGACTTTTGAAGCCCACGGCGGGTGAGGTGTACTTCGAGGGTACGGAGCTTAGCACGCTGAGTGAAAAGGAGTTTGCGCCGTTTCGGCGGCGTATGCAGCTTATCTTCCAAGACCCATATGCGTCGCTTGACCCGCGTATGAATGTGCGTGATATTGTCGCCGAGCCGCTAAAAACCTATAAGCTATGCAAAAATGCCGAGGAGACCACGGCGGCTGTATGTGAGCTTTTACACGCTGTTGGCATTCCGGAGGAGTTTTTATACCGCTATCCGCACCAGTTCTCCGGAGGACAGAGGCAGAGGATCGGCATTGCCCGCGCCATCGCGCTCGACCCCACGTTGATAGTATGTGATGAGCCTGTTTCCGCGCTGGACGTTTCCGTGCAGAACCAGATACTCAACCTCCTCAAAAAGCTACAGCATGAGCGAGGGCTGACCTATCTGTTCATCAGCCATGACCTGTCCGTGGTGCGCTTCATCGCGGATCGTGTGTGCGTGATGTTCTTGGGCAAGCTGTGTGAGGTTGGAAACACGGCAGAGGTATACGCCGAGCCTATCCACCCATACACGCGCTTTCTCGTAAACGCCATACCCAAGGCCGACCCCGCCGCACACACCGAGCGGCACATGCTGCTCACAGGCGAGTTGCCAAGCCCTATCGACCCGCCGTCCGGTTGCCGCTTTCATACGCGCTGTCCATACGCCACGGAGCGTTGCCGCACGGAAGAGCCGCAACTACGCGAGGTAGGCAGTCGCTCAGTCGCCTGCCATCGTGCCGGAGAAGTGTAATAATAGTGTACGTGTATAGTAAATGGCATCGTGAACTCACGATGCCATTTTGGTATGCGTTAGCCGTGTAGTTTGGGAAAGCACAGCTACTTGGAAGGAAGAAATAGAATACAACTATTTTCATAATCACGGAGCGGTTCGGTAATTACATCAAAAGAGCAAAAATCCATCTATCGCGGGTGAATAATCAAATTCTGTCAAACTTTTGACCTTTAGACAACGTTTTATTCTTGTCCAGCTCCGTTCTCTCGTGAACCCAGCGGAGGAAGGTGGGGTGGGATATGTCGAGCATCTTCGCCGCGGCACGGGCAGAGAGTTGCCCGGCAATATGCTCGCGGTAGCAATGTTCAAACTCTGCGGGCTTTTCCTTCGCTCTCGCACCAAAGTGTATGCCCCTTGCCTTTGCCGCGGCAATGCCCTCAGCCTGACGCCGACGGATAAAGTCGCGCTCGGTCTGCGCCACGTATGAAAGCAGTTGCAAAACAATGTCGGCAATGAGCGTACCTGTGAGGTCACGCCCCTGTCGCGTGTCAAGCAAGGGCATGTCCAGAACGACTATCTCCGCGCCTATCTCCTTTGTAATTTGCCGCCATTGCGCTATTATCTCCTCGTAATTTCGACCGAGGCGGTCAATGCTTTTGACAACCAGTATGTCCCCCGCTCTCAACGAATTGAGAAGCAACCTGTATTTCGGGCGATTAAAGTCCTTTCCCGACTCTTTTTCCACCACAATGTTCTCCTGCTTGACCCCGTATTCATCCATTGCGTTTACCTGCCGCGCCTCATTTTGATCCTTGGCAGACACGCGCACATACCCGTAAACCCTGTTTTTTCTCATTTGCTTTGCCTCCTATAGATTGATACAGGAGTATTTTATAACGAACAGAGCATAGCTTTGACCCGGACTTATGCGGAAAACACACTTTATAATCAACAGCAATACACATTACATTGTAAAACACGCTTCCGCAAACATACAGCCCTTTCTTTCATTTTGTGTTATATGACTCCGTCACCATATCCGATACACACATCCGCTTCCGCACTACGGCTACATGCCGGCTTGCCTGTTAATTGACACGAGGCAGTTTTTCGGATATAATATCCGAAAAATCATACACATTGTCCGAAAGAGGTGTACTTATGTCCGACGCGAAAAGCAAGCAAGCTAAGCTTATAATAGACTCCGCCGTTGAGCTTTTCCGAAAGCGGGGATATGAAAATGTTTCAGTCAACGATATTTGCACGGCGGCGGGCATCGCCCGCTCCACATTCTATTTGAGCTTCTCCTGCAAAAAACAGATCATAGAAAGAATGCTCGCCGATGTACACCTGAACAAGGATGAGTATTTTTCCGATTTCATCGCCGCAAAAAACGATTTTGAACGTATGTGGATACTCTGCTGTCGTTATCTTGACGTGGCCGAGGCTAACGGTCCGGAAGTGACCGGAGCGTTGCTGCGTCTGGATCTCATGGGGGAGCTTGACATCTTAAATCAGGTTCATTCCGTTGACGAGTGGTTCGTCCGTCTCACCGGCAACTGCCAAGAAGCAGGCGTGATACTGAGCGACGAGCCACCGGAAAAGCTTGCCGCATTGGGCGTGGACATCGCATTTTACACCACCTATGAATGGTGCAGGAGCAAGGGCGGCTTCAAGCTGAAAGAGCTGGTGCGCCAACGGGCGGAAGCGGTTTATTGCATTGCAAATGAACACAGAATGAGTGAAGCTGAGCTGATGAGGCTGTAACTCCAAGCTCAAACCGCACAACACAACTAAGTATTAAGCTAAAGTGCTGTTGCAAAACAATGCAACAGCACTTTTTTCAAGGCATTGGGGTGCGTTCGACACGGTCATATACGCTTTCAAGCATTGGCTGGAGCTTTGCAATCAGGCGCAAATCCAAATTAAAAAGATATACCACTATGCTACACGCGAAAAGCACAGCGCATAAAGCCGCGAAAGACGCCAAAAACTTATACAGCTTCTTCATTTTCTACTCCTTTCACCACGCATTGTCATCGGCTATCACTTCCAGCGATGCATCAAGCGGTTCTTCTCCCAAAACCGTACGCATATAACGGTTTACCTCGTCGCGTATATTCTGACGTGACGCCTTTCTCGGGTCGAGCAAGCAGTGCGTCACCCAAACGAGATGTATGCCGCGCTTCGCCGCCTCCTCGTCAAATATACCGTGATAGCCCATCATTGCCTTGCACGCTATCTGCTCGTACATGATTATCATGTCGCAGTTAAACTCCTCGCAGAATTGCCACAGCTCATCCACGGCATATTTCAGCCCGCTCTCCGAGCGATTTCGCATGATGGTTTTTATATAAAGATCCGCAAGGTCATAATACGCCTGCTCTCTATTATCGGGTGTATCCGTATCGGCATATATTTCGGTAGATGTGAGGTTCATAAAATGCGTGATGGGGATTATCCCCCAGCAGTTGATGAGCCAGTTCGGAAAAGCCGTGTAGAATTCCGCTTGAACCCCCCATACAATTGCTCTGTGGCGGTGTTCGCGGCAAAGAGTCTCCTTCTCGGCATACCCCTTATACATAAGCTCACGTATCTTATCGTCTACGGCAAGTATCTCCGCACTTGTGGCATTGAGCATACGCATATAATAAAGATCTCTGTGCAGAGCATAGTTATTCTCGGGGACTTGGGGATAGTCGGTTTTCTGCAGCTCGAGTATTTCGAGAAAGCTCCTCGTGACTGCGTTATAGAGCCGCATATTTTCAAAATACGCGTTCCAATCCCACTTTTCACCGGTTTCCCGTTCGACAAAGTGTATGGCGGATTTGATTTCCTCTACAGCATATTCGTAGATGAGCTTATCGTCCAGAACATGAGGTGCAGCGATTGCAAAAGAGGGCTTAGCATAACGCCTGTCCTCAAGACTATTGCCCATTAAAGAGGTGTCGCAAGTGGTATTCGAGTGAAGCAGGCATTTGCCCAATATGGGATTATCATCCTCTATAGCAACACCGAGTTCCGCCTTCGGCATGGTGCATACATCACCGGTTATACCGTATTCCTCGGCCTTGTCGATATAATATTCTCCGGAATGCTGAGCGACGGCACTTCGCGCGAACACCTCCATAAGCTGAGGACACATCCGCGTGAGCGTCGGGAAGCCGAACATCAGCTCTTCCATCATGTTTTCGTCAAGCACAACTGCCTTTTCGCTTTTTTCCGCATTGCCGCCTATGCGTTCATCAGCCTCAAACATAAGCGTGAGCGAGCGTATTATCTGACGGACAATGAAATCATAGGTCGTATGCGCTATGCGAAGCTGAGTTTTGCGCGTACCCATGGTGCTTCTGTCCACAAGGTCAAGCGCGGCAAGATAATCAAGCATCCAGCGATAGCGGAAAAAACCCTTAATATTCTGCACATTACAGGCAAACTTCACCAGCTGTCCCCAGTTTTTTACCCAACATTTATAATCATACCACGTGTCGGAAAGTCCGCGCCACTCGCGGTAACGCCGGGTCTTCCCTCCGTTATAGGTACTCTCGGCGGGTTCCTTAAACAGTTTTCCGATCATCAGCTCTCACCCCCACGAAGCTTTTTAAGCTCCACACTCTCCACAAACGCCTGCACACGCGTTCTCATTTGTCCTGACGCGCCGACAATATACGGTCTGTCCACACTCAGCACCGACCAACCGTATTCTTCGGGCATGATATGAAACATTGCCGCGCGTTCATACGGCCAGAAGTTGCAAAAGCTCATCTGCTCGACAATGATTCCGTCGGCGTTATACTCGCGTGCAAGGGAATCAAGATACTCCTTACGAAACTCGATGCGATCCTTGTCCATATAGCGCGGGCATTGGCAGCGCATCACACTGTGGCGGCAGATTTGCGTAAGGACATCTTCCTCATCGTTCAACGCTATCTCTTCTCTTCCCGGAAATGAGCCGAAGCAATAGCGATCTGCGCACACATAAGCTCCCGCCGTTTCAATGAGTCTAACGAAATCGGGATCATCTATCTCACTTCCGGCAAGAACAACGCGAATTCTGTACGGAGATTTTGCATCGGGTGTGCGGGTTTTCAGCTCCTCGGCAGTTTCGCGGAGCTTGTCTATAATCATGTCATGCGGGCAACAGTAGCTTGCAAGGCACAGCACGGCATATTCGTACCCCGTTATTGTGGGGTTATCACCCTTGCGGTAGCCGCCTATCTCATTTATGACGCGGCACAGCTCGTTATGGCGGACAACAGCCGCTCTCAACGCCTCGTCCGATATATCTATGCCAAACTGTTCATGCAGACGTTCGAGGAGGCGGGTGCGTGTCATACGCACGAGATGACGCACCGCGTTTTCATCCGCCTTTATGGGCGTATCCACATGCGCGACGAAGAAACCAGGGTTGTTCCCGCCGCACAGTCCGAGTTTTTCTATGTTTTCGTTTGCATCGGCCATCTGGCTACACGCGTAGGCATCGAAGATGCAGTCGAGAAAGGCATATCCACCCTCAACACACCGCTCTATGAGCGCACGGCAGTATTCACACGTCAAGCTCGTCATATAATATGTGCCGATCTCCATGGAACGTGTGTCCGGCGCACGCATCCTGACCCCGGTACACCCCGGCAGGTTGAGCAAAACCTCCGGAAGCTGAGCGCAGTTATAGCCTATGATGATGCGTCCGTCGGCTTTTGCCTTGCGTATAAGCTCGTTTTCGGTTTCCCTCAGCATTTTTTCAAAGAACAGCAGATGCCTTAAATCCTTCAAATTGCGTCACTCCTAAGCCTAAAAAAGGTGGCAGATTGTTAACAAAGGTTCATGTTCATATAATACACTGTTTTGTCGGATATAGGCAACCGCGCCACCTAAGCTTCTATACAATCCACAAAATTACCGACCGGGATATGACAACAAAATCCGATAGCTGTCCGATTATAAAAGACACTCGCGCAAATATGTTCTGCGTCATATCTTCAAACAACTATCGGTTTTTAGGAGCATAAAAAATACACCTCACTGTAAGAATGAGGTGTATTAAATACAATATAGGCTTTATTCCGAGGTTTTCAGATAGTCCTCGAAAACAAGACCGGAGCTCCTTACCGCATCTGCCGTGACTGTGCCGACGTAGCGATAATGCCACGGCTCATAGATTATGCCGGTAGTATCGCTCGTGCCGTTGGGATAGCGGAGAATGAAGCCGTAGTCATAGCAATTGGTCATGAGCCACTGCTGAACCGCAGTGCGCTCCTGCCACTGGTCGAGGTTTGTATACGTCTCACTTATAAGGTCGACTGCGAGACCGAGCTGGTGTTCGCTCGTGCCGGGAAGGGCAACGGACCTCGCGGCGATGGTGGGTGCGTCCTTATTTGGAACTCCCTCTGCCAAAAGGCGCATGATTTTGTTGCGATAGAGCATCTCCTGATACTCCTGCGTGCGATACGCCGAGCATATCACAGGCTCAAATCCCGCGTCGCGGCAGTCGGCAAGCATTTGGGCAAGTGCCGTGGCGGCGCGGCGATCAACAAGATAGCCCTCAACAGTATCAAGCTCGACGGAATACCCCTCGGGAACCTCGTTCCACGGATTTACGAGGATCAAAAGCGAACTTGAAAACTCCTCCACGCGGGTGCGAAGTGCGAGCAAAAGCCGCTCGCGCGTGTTGCTCTCCCTCTCCAGCTCGCGGCGAAGACGCAAAAGCTCCACCCGCTCATGCGCGGCGGAAAGCTGCGCCGTAAGCTCCACGCCCTGCACCTCGTTACGCGCGGCGCGTTCAAAGCGCACCGCACTCCAAACGGCAAACGCCGCGGAAAACGCAAACACCGCGCTGAGCAGTGCCAGGGCAAGAATGAGTATTTTCTTTCCGACAGTTTTTTTCACTAGGTTTCACCTTTCGGAAACAAATCTCGAACCGTGCGACGACGGACGGTCAGAAGTTGATTATCCCCAAATGCTCCAAAAGTATTTTAGTTCCGATGAGGATAAGTATTATCCCACCGGCAAGTTCCGCCTTGGACTTATACTTCGCACCGAAGCGGTTGCCGACATATATGCCGACGGCGGAGAGGGCAAAGGTGATCACGCCTATCATGACCGCGGCGGGAACAATATGTACCTGCAAAAAGGCAAACGTGATGCCGACGGCAAGCGCGTCTATGCTCGTGGCAACGGCGAGGAGGAGCATGGTCTTCACGCCGAAATCGTCATTGAGCTTTTCCGCCTCACCGAAGGATTCCTTTATCATGTTGCCGCCGATGATAAGCAGCAAGCCGAAAGCGATCCAATGGTCAATGCTGGTGATGAGGCTTTCAAAGCGCGCGCCGAGGAGAT